>PFNU01000051.1:12245-13976 GCA_002792135.1 bacterium (Candidatus Torokbacteria) CG_4_10_14_0_2_um_filter_35_8
TGTTCGCGAAACTGGTTGATAAAGTAAAGCCCGTGATCGCGGACATGGACAAGGATTATATTTATGGCAGGCCATCATACTTTGAAATATTTTTTGGATTATCGCTCCTGTATTTCAAAAAAATGAAATGCGACTTTGTGATTCTGGAAGTTGGCTGTGGTGGCAGATACGATGCCGGTAATATCATAGAAAAATCCATTTCAGCAATCACGAATATCGGGCTTGATCATACGCATCTTTTAGGAAAAACCTTGCCTAAAATCGCCAAAGAAAAGGCAGGCATTATAAAGCCGAACACTAATCTGTTTACGACTGAACGACGAGAAAGCATTCTGAAAATTTTTAAAACAATTTGCAAACAAAAGCACACCACATTTCATAAAGTTCTCCCCTCTGCAAAAGTGGCACCCTCTCTCATTTCCCCCCTTGTACTCAGGGGGGGATTAAGGGGGGGTTGCGTGGATGACGGAAAATTCCAATCAGCAAACCAAGCCCTTGCTAGCGCAATCGCCAAACATCTAAATATCAAAAACGACATCATAGACCACGCAATCAAGACAACTGAATTGCCTCCCTGCCGATTTGAAATCATGCAAAAAAATCCTCTAGTGATTCTGGATGGCGCACATAATCCAGATAAGATAAAAAGCGTTGTCCACAACCTGAAACATTTGACATGTGCTACACTATATACTATCTTTGCTGCTAGCGACACAAAAGACGCGAAAGAAATGTTGCGCATATTGCTTCCGCATACAGATGAAATCATATTTACCAAATTCAAAACTTCAAATCGCGATTCGTTTACTCCAGAGCAATTATCCAAATTCGCTGGAAAATTCAAAAATAATCAATAGAGCATAACTCGCTAAAGGCGCTAAAACAGACAATCACGAAATTGCGCCCGCAAGACGCTTTATTGATTACCGGCTCACTGTATCTCACCGGCGAACTGCGAAAATATTGGATTTCGGAAAACAAAATATTAATTAATAGAGAAACATGTCAAACCTCGTAATTGTAGAATCACCTACCAAAGCAAAAACCATTGCCAAATTTTTGGGAAAGGATTATACCATAAAATCATCCTTTGGCCATATTCGCGACCTCCCGAAAAAGGACATTGGCATTGATGTGAATGATCATTTTACTCCTACCTATGTAGTAGAAGGCGCGGACAAGAAAAAAGTGGTGGAAGACCTCAAAAAGGCAGCCAAAAAATCTGATATTATCTACTTCGCAACAGACGAGGACCGCGAAGGAGAAGCAATTGCCTGGCACTTGAAAGAAATCTTAAATCCGAAAAAGGAGCAAATCAAGCGCATCACATTCCATGAAATCACAAAAAGCGCGATTGAAGAATCCCTGGAACATCCAAGGGATATTGACATGGATCGCGTGAATGCCCAACAAGCGCGCAGAATTTTGGATAGATTAGTTGGCTACGAACTCTCTCCGTTCCTGTGGAAAAAAGTCGCGCGTGGCTTATCCGCTGGCAGAGTGCAATCCGTAGCAGTGCGATTAATTGTTGATAGAGAAAGAGAAATCCAGCAATTTGAACCAAAAGAATACTGGACCATAGACGCGATTTTCAATAAAAAAGATGTCCCCTCCTTTACTCAAGAGGATGTCCCCGCTAATGTCCCCTCCTTTACTCAAGAGGATGTCCCCGCTAATGTCCCCTCCTTTACTAAGGGGGGGATTCAGGGGGGGTTATCCCTTGATCCAAAA
>PFNU01000118.1 GCA_002792135.1 bacterium (Candidatus Torokbacteria) CG_4_10_14_0_2_um_filter_35_8
TGCAATAAAGAACTTGAAAGATTGCAAAAGGAGGTTAAAAAATTTAAAAAAGAGGCAGATGCAAACCTTAACGGCTGGAAAAGAGCTCTAGCAGACCTGGAGAACTTTAAAAAAAAAGTAGAAGAGGAAAACAAAAGGTTGATTCAATTTGCAAATAAAGATTTAATACTAAGAATTTTGCCAATTTTAGATAATTTTAAAAGAGCAGAAAAATTTGTTCCAGAAAAGGAAAGAAAAAACGACTGGGTCTTAGGAATCATTCATATTAAAAGTCAGCTTGAGAATTTATTAAAAGATTTAGATGTAGAGGAGATTAGCGTTTTAGGAAAAGAATTTGATCCCGAACTTTGCGAGGCAATTTCTAAAAAAGGGGATAGAAATATAATAAAAGAAGTGATTGAGACAGGTTATAGGATGAATGGAGAAGTGATAAGACATGCAAAAGTTATTGTAGGATAAAATAAATTTAAAATTTAAAATTTAAAAATACTTAGTAAGAAAGTGAGCTTAGAGAAATTTTTGAAAATTTGTGAAGGCAAAAATATTGAACTTGATAGTGGCAAACTAAGACTTTTGGAAAGATATGTGAATACTTTGCTTGAGGAGAATAAGAAAGTGAATTTGATTTCGAGGAAGTCGGAAAGGGATATTTGGGAGAAGCAGATTTTGGAGTCGGTTGCAGTTTTGAAAGTTGTAAATCTCCTAAAAGAGGCTAAAGTGCTGGATTTTGGGACAGGTGGGGGACTTCCAGGGATTCCTTTGAAGATTTTAGAAAAGGATTGGGATCTAACCTTGATTGATTCTACAAAGAAGAAAATAGATGCTGTAAAGAGGATTATTAAAAAAATAGAATTGAAGAAGGTTAAAGCAGTTTGGAGCAGAGGAGAGGAGCTTTCTAAAAACAAGTACTATAAAAATAAATTTGATTTTGTTTTAGCAAGAGGAGCTGGAAAATTAGATTATATTATTAAAAATTCAATAGATTTTCTTAAAAAAGACGGGAAAATTGTTGTTTGGAAGGGTGGAGATATTAGAGAAGAGTTACAAAGTGTTAAAGGTTATAATAAAATTGAGGTTTTGGATTTGGATGTTGAGGGCTTGGTTGAAAAAAAGGTTGTGTTGATAGGAATTAGGAACTAGTGGTTAGTGATTGGTCAGACTAAAGTCTGACTTGCTAAAACCAAATGTTGGAGACTGAAGATTTTTAATTTGTGATTCTTGTTTTTGATTTTTTAATTTTTAACTTTGAACTTTTTTGAAGGGAGGTGAGTAAAACATGGCTATTATAAGATGGAATCCCTTCCAGGAAACAATGAGTCTGAGAGATGCAATGGATCAGCTTTTTGAGGATAGTATGGTAAGTAAGAATTCTCTTTCAGATGTTGTTCCAGCATGTGATATTTACCAAGATAAAGATAATTTATACATAGAAATACCTCTTGCAGGTGTAGATCCTAAGGATGTTGATATATCTATTAAAGATGATGTCTTGACAGCCAAAGGAGAAACAAAAAGAAAAGAAGAAATAAAGAGAAAAGATTATTATAGAAATGAGGTACAGTATGGAAGTTTTTCGAGATCAATTTCTCTACCTGTAAGAGTAAAGGGAGACAAAGCTTCTGCAGATAGTAAAAATGGGATGTTAAAAATTACTATGCCAAAAGCTGAAGAAGCAAAACCAAAGAAAATTACTGTGAATCTCGGGACTGGTAAATAGGAAATAAACTTTCATAAATTGGAAGCAAGCTTTTGCGCTTGCTTCCAAAAGTGAGAGATTATATTTCTTAAATCCTAAATAAGGATTTTCTAGAAGCTATATTTTTATTAATTTTTAATTTAAAATCAATTTATGTCTAAAATTCTAGGAATTGACCTTGGTACCACTAACTCTTGTATGGCAGTAATAGAAGGTGGTAAACCAAAGGTTATTGAAAACAAAGAAGGAAATCGTACTACTCCTTCAATAGTAGCTGAAACCTCTTCTGGTGAAAAGCTAGTTGGTCAGATTGCCAAAAGGCAAGCAGTAACTAATCCTGAGAATACTATCTATTCTGTAAAACGCTTTATTGGAAGGCGGTATGATGCTCCTGAAGTACAAAACGATATTAAACTTATGCCTTATAAAATTAAACAGTCTGGTGAAGGCGCAAAGGTTACTATGGGTAAAAAAGATTACTCCCCTCAGGAAATTTCGGCAGCGGTTTTGAGAAAACTAAAAGAAGATGCCGAAGAGTATTTGGGCGAGAAGATTACTGAAGCTGTAATTACTTGTCCTGCTTATTTTGATGACTCCCAGAGGCATGCTACGAAAGATGCTGGAAAAATTGCAGGATTGAAAATTAGGCGAGTGATTAATGAACCTACAGCTGCAGCTTTGGCATATGGTTTTGATAAGAAAAAAGATGAACAAATTGCAGTTTTCGACCTTGGTGGAGGAACTTTTGATATTTCTATTTTAGAGGTTGCGGGTGATTCTGTTGAGGTAAAGGCAACAAATGGTGATACTCACCTTGGTGGTGATGATTTTGACCAGGCTATTATAGACTGGCTTATTACTGAATTTAAAAAAGAGCAGGGGATAGATTTGTCTTCTGATCAGCAATCTTTACAGCGACTTAAAGAAGCAGCAGAGAAAGCGAAGTGTGAACTTTCTTCGGCAACTGAGACAGAAATCAACCAGCCGTTTATCACTGTGGATAAGTCTGGTGCTCCAAAACACTTAAACATCAAACTTACTCGTGCAAAACTTGAAGAGTTAGTATCGGATCTTATTGAAAAAACTGTAAAGCCTTGTCAGGACGCATTAAAAGATGCAGGGTTTGAAGCTAAAGATATTGAAGAAGTAATACTGGTTGGAGGACAAACAAGAATGCCAGCAGTCCAAAAGAAAGTAGAAGAAATCTTTGGTAAAAAGCCTAGTAAAAACATTAACCCCGATGAAGTAGTGGCAGCGGGTGCTGCTGTTCAAGGTGGGGTTCTAAAGGGAGATATAAAAGATGTCCTACTTCTTGATGTTACACCACTTTCACTTGGAATTGAGACTTTAGGTGGAATTAATACAAGACTTATTGAAAAAA
>PFNU01000129.1:0-804 GCA_002792135.1 bacterium (Candidatus Torokbacteria) CG_4_10_14_0_2_um_filter_35_8
AATGTGCTGATGATATCTCCCCCGAAACAAGAATTGAAGTTCTCTCTGCCTGGCAAGAAAAGATTGACTCTGGAATATCAGTTACCCTCTCCTATCCACCAGAGGTGTTAACGTCTGAAAAGGTTTCAGAGATCTTTCAGCTCGCTTGGGAAAAAAAACTAAAGGGAATTACTGTCTATCCAGATGGCTCTCGACCCGGAGAGCCAATGAGTATCAAATCTCAACGGAAAAGAAAGGAAATTCCTGACGAGCTTCAAGGAAAGAGAGTAACCATTAAGGTCTCCCTAAGAAATAACGAAGTTATTAAAACTATTTGTGTTATCTCAGAAGATCCTGATCATCCCGGAGAACCAATAGTAATTGATATTTGGCCACCAAAGGGAGCAAAGGATCCAGCTTCAATTCAATTAATTTCTCTAGTCGCAAGACTTCTCTCATCTCACTTAAGATATAGATATTGTCCCTCCTGTGGAGAGGAGGTTCTCTCCATCGGAGAAATTATAAGACAATTGGATGAGGTAGATGGACAACATATGTTCTCTCTCCCAACTACAATAGCAAAGGTCTTGAGGCCCTATCTCAAAGAGAATGAAGAGATAGGGGAATGTCCCAACACAGAATGTGGTGGAACTCTAGTTATTATTGAAGGATGTGTCTCTTGTCTGTCGTGCGGATACCGAAGCTGTAATTAAACCTACGAAAGGATAATTTATGGAAAACAGATTTGAAACAAACGGAGTTATTGTTAATGATGCTAAAACTCAACTAGAGTGGCAAGCTCTACCTTCTAGTCCAATGAGGTGG
>PFNU01000129.1:1099-1858 GCA_002792135.1 bacterium (Candidatus Torokbacteria) CG_4_10_14_0_2_um_filter_35_8
AGAAACGGGAGATGAAACATGATGAGGTACGAGAAGAAGGGTGATGTTGTTATTGATCATCAGACAGGGTTGATCTGGCAAGCAAATTGTACCGGTCCGATGGAGTGGGAAAATGCTGTAATCTATTCTAGAAATTTAGGTGATGGATGGCGACTTCCAGAAGTTTCTGAGTTAATAACAATTATAAATCACTCGAGATATTTTCCAGCAAGTGATTTTCCGGGGATTGGATCTGAAAGACACTGGTCGTCATCATCCGACGCTAACGACTTCTCCCACGCATGGTATGTCGATTTCGATGATGGCTACGTTAGCTACAGCGCTCGCACGTACTCCAACTACGTGCGATGTTGTCAGAGTAGCAATCAGAACAAAATATAAGTTCTTCTATAGAAACTTATTGAGGAGTAAAACTTCATGGAAAAAGAAACTCTTCCTCTTACCCCAGAGATAAAAATAAAGAGAAGTATTCAAAGCTTAACTAATGCTCTCCTTTCTGCTAATTATAATGATGTTCCCGCCTGGTTTTCCAATTCTCTCAAGACAGGAAGACCAACAGGAGACGAGATTCAAGGAGCGAGGGTTGCTTTAAAACATGCTCTCTATCTTATTTCGAAAGAAAGACTACTTTGAAAATAAACTTACTTGCCATATGTGATAAAGATTTTCCTAATCTCTTTGGACTTATTAACTTTATTCAAAAGGAAGAGATTCCTAATATAATCATTCTTCAAACGACTGATGCAGTAAGTCTTGAAG
>PFNU01000129.1:1967-2109 GCA_002792135.1 bacterium (Candidatus Torokbacteria) CG_4_10_14_0_2_um_filter_35_8
AGATCTTGATGATGATCGAAGAAAAGGACAAGCTATAGGAGGAATCTGGGCTAAAAGAATGATATCAATTGGAAATGTCTCAGAGAAAAACTCAGAAGAGAAAACTCGGATAGAAATTTCCAAGAGTAAAAGTTCTACAATA
>PFNU01000129.1:2156-3068 GCA_002792135.1 bacterium (Candidatus Torokbacteria) CG_4_10_14_0_2_um_filter_35_8
GTTAGAACTTCTTTGGGCTTGTCCCATCTGGAGAGAAACTCTTTCCCAAGAGATGGGGGTTCTGACCTATCTTCCAACAAGATTTTTGAAGGCCTTAACAGAAGATTTTTCCCATAGAGACGAGAGAGTAATTAAAGCTTACCGCGATTTAGAGAAAATGATGATCGAGCTGGGAGATACTGAGTCAGAGGACGGATTATCAACAAGAGATTCTATAGTCCGATGGCTCAAAGTAATTCTTCAGGCAGAACTAGATTTTCTCCATCTCTATTATCAAGACCAATACAATGAAGATTTCCTCTCAGCCGAAGCCTTTCTCTTTAGTGAAGACTATATGATTTCTATAGGTAATGAGAAAGAAATGAATCTAAGAGAATTGATAGATTGGTTGAAAGATAACTGTATAAACTTAGACCTTACCCTACCAACTCTCCCGACTGTAGAAAAGCTAAGGGAAAGATTAGTTAGAAGTACTCAAGATGAGGAAATGGAGTTAAGGTATGGATTTAACCCTCAAGAAGCTTCGATGGACTCTTCTCCCACAAAAACCCCTAAAGGAAGTTGTCAAAGTTCTAAACTGGGGAGCTGAGAAATATTCTGATTGGAACTGGAAGACTATTCCAAACAGGAAAAGAGTCTTTATAGAAGCTGCTCTCAGACATCTGATGGGATATCTTGAAAAAGATATGGATCCGACTATGAAGGATGAAGAGTCGGGTCACCATCCAATCGCCCACTGTATTACAGATCTATTGTTTGTTCTCGATAAAGATATCGAGTTGAAGGAGAAACCGGAATTTAATGAACAAGAATAACTATGATATTGAAACTCTTAGAGTTGGAATAGCAGCCCTAATTGCCTCTAGTCCATCCCTTAATCTAGAAGAAGAAGGAGAGTCTGATCTTGTCTAT
>PFNU01000046.1:0-1582 GCA_002792135.1 bacterium (Candidatus Torokbacteria) CG_4_10_14_0_2_um_filter_35_8
AGACAATATGGTTGCGGAATTGCTGGAACTCTAGCAGTAGTTCCTACCTTAGGAGATACTGGACTTTTAGCTGGCGGAAGTCTTGTTGGAAATAGTATGTTTTCTGATTTTCTTCCCTATTTCCGTATACTTCGGTCTCGTGCTCAAATTATGGGAGATAGGGGACATCGGCTAGCTTTATCTCTAGGAAGATTTCGGCCTTTTAGACGTTATCATCTAATTACAAGTAGTCATCATATTATCTCCAATAATATTAGAGCTTCTTTAAAAGGTGTTCCAAATACTATTATGCTTCAATATGGAAGTGGTGGAGATCAATATAAGACAATTAAAGCTGATGATAATATTCCAGATGAGTTAGTTCGGTTAAAATCTTATCAATATCCCTCTTGTGAAACTGAAGATCTTGCTAGAAGATATTGCATGGGTCTTCTTAAGGAGGGTCTTCAGAGAGTCTATAAAGGAGAGATTCTGGTTACTGGAATGGATATTGATCCCTACGATATTTGTCATATCCATGACGAGAGGAGTCAAATCTATGGTCCATTCCAAGTTAGGGCTGTTGTAGATACAATTACTCCCGAGACTGGGTGGATAACAGAAATTACTCCAGATATGATTGTTGGAACTAACGAGTGGTCTACTCAAACTACAACCTCTGCTACTGGAGCCGTAATGGCTGTTCTTTATGATCGTTACAGATCTCAGATAAACACTACTATGGGTATCGGTCTAGGAGCTGGGGCTGTAGAAGCTACAGCTTTAGGAACTGGGGCTCTAGGAACTACTGTAGCTGTTCCGGCAATTGGAACCTTACTTGC
Organism: bacterium (Candidatus Torokbacteria) CG_4_10_14_0_2_um_filter_35_8; assembly: GCA_002792135.1. Classification (GTDB taxonomy): domain Bacteria; phylum Patescibacteriota. The sequence goes on from PFNU01000046.1 coordinate 822, forward strand.
TGGAAGTATGTTAGCCTATTATGGTGGTTATGAGTTAATTAGATGGACACAAGAGAGACAACCAATATGGGCAATTCCTCTTATTCTTGATACACGACCCCTTTTAACTGGATTGGATGGTTTCCGTCAGGACGGTATCTTTGCTTCTCTTCGAGGTGCTCTCTTTGCTGAAGTTGATGCTGTTAGTGAAGGTTGGAGAAGACTCCATCTCGGAGCTTACGGAAGTGATATCGCTATTAGAACAGGAATGATTGTCACTGGACAAGCGGGGCAATAATTATGATGTTTCCGAATGAGACAAATCATACTCAGGAGAGAGTGGTTGTTGAGGGTAGAACTAAGATAACCTATGGTCATATTGTAGATATCCTTATGACGCAGGACGAAAAGGATAATAACTCTCCTCCTGGAAGATATATTCCTATAATTGCAAAGGAGGGTTTTTTTGGACCAGCTTCTGAAAATGTAGTTCCAATGAAAATTGCTCAAACTCCTCAATATCTTGCAGCCAACTATGGTTCTCCAGAAGATCTTATTGGCTATAGAGTGAAAATTGAGTACACTGGAAGTAGTTGGATCTATGGAGTTTGTACAATTGTTGATAATGGTCAGCCGGATGAAATTGGAGAAGCTCTCTCTGTCGAAGGAGAGAGATTTCTCTTTGCAAGAGCAGGAGCTGTAGAGTGAGTAGAGTAATTAAAGATCATGCAGATTCTCAAGCTGGAATTCTTCTAACTGATAGTACTGTTCGTGTTCAAGGA
>PFNU01000046.1:1591-2005 GCA_002792135.1 bacterium (Candidatus Torokbacteria) CG_4_10_14_0_2_um_filter_35_8
TCTTTTCTTTATGGAGATCCTACTGGAATCTATATAACCGGTCCGGTCTCCTTTATTGCTCAACCAGAAAATATTAGAGTTGGAGTTGATTATGTTCTCCCTCCAATAAGTTATGGATTCCTTCCCTCAACTTCTGCTCATCCACGACCAATGTATATTTATAACTCTCCAGTTGAAGGAGTTGCGAGTGTTTTGGAAGAAGTTCAAAGATTGCTTCAAGAATTGATATAACTCTGTTAAGGTAATTTTATGGCAGTTGATCTCTATGAAACTCTAGATGCTGATTGGTGTTTAGGTCCAGATGGTGACCTGAAAGATACTTCCTATTCTGTTAACAGATCTACCTGGCAAGAGTGTCGAGAACGGGTTCGATCGTCTCAAGGGGACTGGGCTCTCATTCCAGATCACGGGGCT
>PFNU01000046.1:2095-3068 GCA_002792135.1 bacterium (Candidatus Torokbacteria) CG_4_10_14_0_2_um_filter_35_8
TTTCTTCCAATTGGAGTAATTACTGTTAACTATATACCTTTAAGTAATGATTGGATTCTTTACAGAATCAAAATTGGAAGTACGATGGCTCTTCAGCTTCTCTATGATACCGCTGAAGATACTTCGACAATTCTTTAGGAGGTTTCTGTATGTCTACTTTTGGCCGTACCTCAAGCGCTCTTCTTAGAATGATCAAGGCTCTGACAGACAGAACCTCAATAAATCAGATGGTGGTTGGATCAAAGTCTCGATACCTTCTAGAGATTTTTGATAATGAGTTGAGAATTATCTCTAACTTTGTTACTGAGTTGCCAAGGAAAGTTATTCTTCCAACTTCAACTGGGAAAATTCTTGAACAAATTGGTACTCCTATTATTGGTTCTCCCTTTCCATCAAGACAGGCTGAAGTTTCTGCTTCAGATAGAATAATTCAATTCTCTACTAGAACTGGAGTTACCTTTGGTGAATTGAATAGTGGAAACTCTTTTACTATTCCCTCTGGAACTCAATTATGGGCACCTTCTGATTTAAGTGTTTCATCTTCAATAGCTGGAATAGATGAAGCAGATAATGTTCAGAATAGAACCATTAACTGGTCTCTAACTTCATCAGTGTTTTGTCCCGCTGATTCTACTGGAGCTTTTGCATCAGCTAAGGCTCTCTCTCCTGGTCGCCTGGGAAATCTTCCTCTTCCTGGTCTTCTAGTCGGACATGGATTTACTGGATATCGAGATTATCTCAGTAATTCTCTAACTGTTACTAATCTGAAACCAATAATTAGTGGAGCTAATGAAGAGAGCGAGACTGGATATAAATATCGTATTTCTAAAGCCTGGACTACAAGCGAAGCTGCTAACGATTCTGCGGTTTCTCTTGCAGTAACTGCTCTTCCTGGAGTTAGTAATGCAATTATAAATAGGTGGGTTGATGGTCCTGGGAGATTTGATGTCTTTCTAGATTCTATCTCTCCTAT
>PFNU01000075.1 GCA_002792135.1 bacterium (Candidatus Torokbacteria) CG_4_10_14_0_2_um_filter_35_8
AAATTCTTAATTAGAAATTTAAAAGCTATTAATGTAACTCTACCCCTAAGATTGATACTAAGATTGATACCAAACTAAAAAGTAAGAATACTTATGGCTACTTTTTTCTTGTAATTTCTTCTTCTTTCTCTTTTAATTCAGAAATCCTATCTCGAATTTGAGCTGCTCTTTCATATTCTTGAGTTCTTGCAGCATTAAGCATTTGTTGCTTCAAATTTCCAATCATTTCATCAAATTCTTTTTTGGGAATATAAGGGACTTCTTTTACTACCCTTTGGGTAACATCTTCATCTGCCTCTCTACTCATTTCTTCCACCTTGCCTGACCTCTGCCAATCAAAGCCAGTATAGACAATATTTCTATAAAATTCCTCTGCTTTTTTCTTATCCTGCTTAGAAGAAGAAGGACACTCTAAAACAATATCTTTAAGTTCTTTTGCTCCCCTCTCAATCATTTCTAAGCTCCACCAAGGTTGAGCTGATGCCCACCAGTATTGGTCTGAATATAAAGCTCGATCTAAAAGTTTTCTTAGACTTCCGTAAGAAGGATGCCTTTTAGAAACCCTTTGAATTTTTTTAATAGCAAGGTTTGTTAATTGCCATTGCATTTTCTGAATGCCATTTTTAGGATCATACCATCTTGCGAAAGGAAGCTTTCTTTCAATGTCTCTTTTCATTAAAGCCCAACTAGACTCTAAGGGAGAAATCGTCTCCGAGTCCGGGAAAACTTTAGGAATATCCGAGATAAAAATATTCTTAATATCAGGGTTTTCGTAAAGATTAAAAAGAACGTGCTCCAATCCTGGCCTGTGATGACCAAAAGTTTCTCCATCCATTGCAGTAATAAGATACTGATTGGATTTAATTTTATCCTTCAAAGCATTTTCAAGCATACCTACTGTTCCCACTTGTGCTGATAAAATACGAAAGCTTGTCTCTCTTTCTCTGAAATAGGCTTTAAAATTTTTAAGTCCTTTCATGTTGTAAGTCTTCCTCCAGTCTATATTTCCTATTTCCCCATTAAATCCAAGTTCATCAAGAATAATCCATTTATATCCTAGCTTTTTCGCAATCTTTGCAAGCTTTTCAGAATAAGCCATCTCGGGTGGGAAAAATCCTTTGGGTCTATAAGAATCTCCAAGATATTTTCTATTAGTCTCATAATTTAACTTTATTTGGCGAATTATTTCTTCTTCAGGAAGCAGAGGCAAGAAAGCATGATATTTTGCAGAATCTGTAAACTCTATCTGACCTCTGTCTGCAAGTTTTTTAATTCTATTTATTAAATATTTGAATTTATTCTTTATTAAAAGCTCTATAAGACAGGCATTAATATTTAAAGCTACCTTGGCCTGGGGATTTTTTTCGAATCCCTCTACTAGTTTTTCATAACTCTCTTTAGCTACTTTTTTTACCCAATACTCCTTTTGAGCTGGTGGTTGATAAATATGTAAGAAGTTTGCCCAAAACATGAAATAAATTAAAAATTCAAAATGCAAAATTCAAAACAATTTAGGTTTCAGGTTATAGGTGATAGGTTTTAGAAAATGGAGAGTAGTAAATATCTTTTAGCTTTCTAAGAAACTAATCCCTATCACCTAATCCCTAGTTGCTTTACGTTTTACGCTTTTAGCTTACTTTCTCTCCTCCAAAATAGCAATCAAAATCTTCTCTTTTAAAGAAAGCTCTTTTGATCTTCTCTGCTTTACCTGAAGCGTGCCAATCTCGTGCAGTTTTAGAAATTTTCTCTTTTAATAATCCTGCCTGATCTTTAGCTCTGCCATCTAACGAAGAAAGTTCTACTACCTCGTATAATTTCTCTGCGCCCTGTTCTATTATATCAACATGCCACCAAGGCATAGCTCCTGCCCACCAGAAATAATCACTAGATAAAGCTTTATCAAGAAGAGTCTGAGCTCTAGAATCTAATTGATCTCTAGTTTCTAAAGCTATTTTTTGCAATCGCCAAAGTTTTTCATGAATAGGATTGCCAGGATAATTCCAAAGGCCATAAGGGATACTGCTTTTAAGCTCATCTTTTCTAGAAGACCAACTGCTTTCTATAGGGGTAACATATTCTCTATCTTCCAGTAAAGATAAATAATCAGAACAGGTTATAGTTTTAAGCCTTCTATCTTCCAGAAGATCTATTAATATCTTCTCCTTTCCCTTCTGGTGATGGCCGAAGTTTTCTCCATCACAACAAGTAACTGTAAATTTCTCACTCCTTCCATCCCACTTTCTTACTCGAAAAAAATCTTCTTCTTCTTTAAGCCAGGGAGTAAAAAACAAATCAGACAAATTTCTATTCCTAAAAATTACCTGTAAATCCAAGCCTTCTATTAAATACTTTTTATTAAAACTAATTAAACCAATACTGCCAGAATGACTTATTTCATCGAGAATAATCCATCTATATCCTAGTTCTTTTATAACCTTAGCTACCTTTTTAGAATAAGCAAGCTCGGGAATGAAAAAACCCTGCCTTTTGAAGCTATCACCAAAATACTTTTCTAAAGTTTTTTCTTGAAGTTTAATTTGCCTAATAACTTCTTTTTCGGGAATAAGCGGTAAAATAGGATGATACTTAGCAGTTCCAACTAATTCTACTTGTCCTTTCTCAATTAATTCTTTAAATCCATAAAGCACTTCCTGGTAACCAAAATCTTCCAAGAGATCAATTAAAGATCCGGAAATATTCAGAGTAACTTTGCTTTTTGGGTGTCCTTTAAGAATATCTAAAACTACCTTATAGCTTTCCTCTGTAGCTTTTCTCAAAAATTTTTCTTCTTGATAAGGTGGTTGATAAATATGTAAAAATAAGATCCAATTCATGGAGTAATAAATTCAAAACTTCAGCCACAGGCTGATTGGCCTAAGGATAACTAAGTTAAAAATTAAAAATGCAAAGTTCAAAGTTAGGTTGTTAGGAAATTAGGATATTAGGATATTAGGGAATTTGCAACGTCT
>PFNU01000021.1 GCA_002792135.1 bacterium (Candidatus Torokbacteria) CG_4_10_14_0_2_um_filter_35_8
TTCTAAATTGTGAGGATAAGTACAGATAGTAAATTCTATTGTGCCTAAAGCGTTACTTTTAAATTTTAAAATAGCTGAGACTACATCTTCTATTTCTATATTTTTATGACCCAACCTATCAGTTTTTGCCATAATTTTTTCAACTGGCCCAAAAAACCATTGCAGAAGATCTAGATAATGAATTCCTTGGGTAAGAAGCGCACCGCCATCCATCTGTTTCGTTCCTCGCCACGGACTTTGTTTAAAATACTCGTCTGGTCTTGTCCAACGCATTGTCAAAGCACAAGAGATGATCTTCCCTAATTTGCCTTTTTTAATTACTTCTCGAACTTTAACTACAGCAGGATTGTAACGTACTTGTTTTACTACAAAAAGCTTCTTTCTATGTTTTTTAAAGGCAGTAATCAGTTTATCTGCTACTGTAGAATTAGTTGCGATTGGCTTCTCTATTAAAGCATGTTTTTGGGCTTTAGCAGCATCTATCCCCATCGGAGCATGAAGCCCATTTGGAGTACAAATACTTACCACATCAATATCAGGATCTTCGAGTAGGTTTAAATAATTATAATAAACTTTTTGAACCTTCCACTCTTCTGCAAAATCTAAGGCTTTTTTCTTTTCAATATCGCATACTGCTTCTAGTTTTGCTCTTTTTAGGTTTACAATAGACTCTGCGTGTCGTGGTGCAATCCGGCCACAACCTATGAGGCCAAATCTTATTTGGGTATCCTTTTTCATAATTATTAATTAGAATTAAGAATCGAGAATTATAAATTATGAATGATAAGGGTACGTGCTATCGTATGTGTTCACCCTTCCAGCAAGGCCGACTTTAGTCGACCCCACATCGAACTGTCGGTCGGACTAAAGTCCGACTTGCTAGATGAGGATAAAGCTCTAAAAGCTGATTCTTAACTTCCTAACATTCTAATTCCTACAAGCTAATTACAACCTAAACACGTTCTTTATATTTCTATCTTTTATAACATTCCTTGTATCAACTATCAGTTTGGCATTCTTCTTAATTAAATTATAATCAACATTAGAATGATCCGTTGCAATAAGAACACAATCTGCTTTTTTTATCGAATTTTTTGTAAGTGAAGATGATCTGAATATTTTTTCTTCAACTGTAAGTTCGGAAATAAAAGGATCGTGGTAGGAGAGTCTTATATCCTCTTCCTTTAATAAAATTTTCATTATCTTTAAAACAGGAGATTCTCTAATATCCATAACATCTTTCTTGTAAGTTACACCAATAACTAATATTTTAGATGCTTTTAGCGAAGCTCTTTTTGAATTTAAAGCATCATCAACTAATTTTACAATATAATAAGGCATACTATCATTGATTTCTCCAGCAAGTTCAATAAATCTCGGAGTAAAATCAAATTCTTTCGCTTTCCAAGAAAGATAAAAGGGATCTACAGGAATACAATGACCTCCAATACCTGGTCCTGGATAAAAAGGCATAAATCCATAAGGCTTGGTTTCAGCGGCTTTGATAACTTCCCAAATATCAATATCCATTTTCTTGCAAAGAACAGCAAGCTCATTGATCATGGAAATATTAACAATCCGGAAAATGTTTTCTAGAAGTTTAGTCATTTCTGCAACTCGGCAAGAAGATACGGGCACTACTTTACTAATAATAAAAGAGTAAATAAGAGCAGCGAGTTTAGTACATCTCTTAGTAACTCCGCCAACTACTTTGGGGACATTACCCGTATGGTAGATTTTGTTCCCTGGGTCAACTCTCTCCGCAGAATAAGCTAAATAAAAATCCTTTCCCGCTCTAAATTTTTCTTGGGGGGATATAGTACATCCTTCAAGAATTGGTAAAATAACTTCTTCTGTTGTTCCAGGATAAGTTGTACTTTCTAAAATTATTAATTTTTCACAATCCTTTTTAATAAAAGGGGAAACATCTTTAGATACTGATTCTACATATTGAAGATTAGGAACCTTATATTCATCAATCGGTGTTGGTACGCAAAGGAAGATAATATCGCTATCTTCAACAGCGCTAAAACTTACCTGGGCTTTTAAGTTTCCTTTTTTTACTACTTTTCTTAATTTCTCATCTGAAACATCTAGAATATAAGATTTACCTTTATTAACACTATCTACCTTTTCTTTATATCTATCTAGGCCAGTAACTTTAAAACCTTTTTTTGCAAATTCTACTGATAGAGGAAGACCTACATAACCCAAACCTACAACGCAAACTTTAGCTTTTTTTTCTCTAATAAGTTTTTCAAGGCTTGGCATGAAAGTGGTTCTAAGAAACGAATTTACCTATCTAAATATTACCTTCAATAAAAAGAAATATCAAGCATCCCCCAGTAAAAATAACTGATATTTCTTTCACACAAAAAAAGAAGGCAATATAACATCATACTGCCTTCTAGATTCATTTTTGAACTTTAATGAAAGTTACTACTTCTCTATAACTAACTATAGCTTAAGAAGCTATGAATTATGAATCAGGGCTTTTTTAACACCTGGGATATTTAACTTAAAGCAATCAAGCTGCTCCCTGTTCTAAAGCATTATAAATAATATTTTCTACATCTGTGCTAATCACCCCGATACCACCCAAATAGATTAGAGTATTAATAGTATCTAATGTGAAGTTGGTATCAACGTACATTAGTGTCTCGGAAGGAACACTGTCTTTAAGCACAAGAAGTATTGGAGTTTGTAATAAGAAGACAATGTAGCTTCCGGAAAGTGCATCAGGAAAATCTGATCCTGTGGCAAAAACAAGATCATCACTGCCTGAAGGGAACGGATGGTCAGACTCAAACAAGGTAGGATAGAAATACTCAGCAATTGCAATAGATGTTGCAAATCTATCTGCACCAGAAATCCTTGTTGCACCGTTTACTCCATAGGAGTCTAAATCATTAAAAACGCTAGCCGAAATCACTCCTTCTCCACCAATTACATAAACATTTTGCAGATTTGAGGCAGCCTCGAGATAATTAATAGTACTCTGGGGCACACTATCTTTTTTAACAAGAAGAAGTGGGGCGCGTTTTTCTGCTGCAACGGGTGCAACAGATAGAGAATCAGGAAAATTTGATCCTGTTGCTATGAAAACATCTGTTGTGTTAGCAACAGGAAAGAAAGTATCCGCAATTTCATAAGCGGTTTGATAGCGGTCATCCCCTCCTATTCGATAAACAATGGAATCATCATAATAATTATCAATAATACCTTCAACTTGGTTTTCTACATTAATACTTACAGCACCATCTTTTCCTAAAATAACAACATATTTTGCTCTAAGACGATAAAGCTCAGTTAAGGTTTCAGAAGAAAGACTACCTTTTGTTGTAAGTAAAACAGGAGCTCCTATTGCTACGCCAGCTAAAGCATCAGGATAATTCTGACCAGACGCCAATACTACTATTCCATCAACAGGATTTCCTTCACTGTCGTGGTAGCCAGGATTTCCTTGATCATCTATAAAAGGCTTATCCCAAACACTTTGACATATTTTTGCTGCTGTATCATAACGATTATCTCCTGCATATCTTATTGTTCCTGTATAAGCAAATGTTCTTTCTGGTAGTACAAACGAAAGAGATAAAAACAAAAGAGTTGCCACAAAAAGGCTAAGTATACTTTTGGATTTGAGTTTAAATAATCTCATATTCTTTTATTTAAATATTAAAAGACAAAATCTAAAATTATAAATCTATTTTAAGGTTTTTCAAAAGCGAAACTCTTTTTAATAATATACCAAGTTTCTAATATTATATCAAATTGGTCATTATCTGCAATAGCAAGAAATTTTCTCTGTGGAAAACTAATTAGGCTATTAGGATTAGACAAAAAGAAGTTTTCTGATACGCAAGAAACGAGAGCAAGAACTCTCGCCCACCCTTTTGGTAGTGTACCTAAAGCCCGTGATTCATAATTCATAATTCCTGATTCACAATTATTAGGCATTTGCAGCCTTAAGTATTTAAAACCCTACTTGCTAAAACTACCTTAAAACTGCCTACTGCAGTGTTTCCTTAATATCATTTACTACTTGTTCCGAAACTACTGCTTCTCCTCCCACTATATATGCCGTATTTACTTTTTGTCGATCAAATTTCTTTACAAACTTTTCAATTTCTGTTGGTAATTTGTTCTTCTGTGTAAGAAGAATAGGAGTTTCGCTTACTGTTGCAAGAAGTCCTGAAGGTAGAGCGTCAGGAAAATTTTCGCCAGAAACAAAAACTAGGAAACTTTCTTCCTGGAAAGGCAAATTAGAAAAGAAAGTTTGGGCGATCAAATAAGAAGTATCGTATCTATTAACACCACCAATACGAGTAATACTAGAGGTATAGCTTTTTAGTCGTTCTTCTACAGATGAAGATATAACACCTTCTCCTCCGATAATGTAAATATACTCAATTCCTTTGTCTATACTATTTAAGTAATTTTTAACTGGATTGGGAATTTTATCTTTCTGGACCAAGAGAATAACAGCACCTTCTAAAATCGCAGGGGTTGCGGAAGATAAAGCATCAGGAAAGTTCTCGCCAGATGCTATAAAAATCTTAGCAGGAGCTTCCGCGCTTTTTGGATTATAAACTTGTTCTGCGATCGCAACATTAGTTTCGTAACGATTTTGTCCCTGGATTCTTTCTACTTGCACACCTAAATCTCTAAGTTGGGTCTCCATATAAGCGCTGATAACAGCAACCCCTCCCAAAATACCAATAACACTACTTCCCATCCTTACTATTTCATTCTTTACCTCTTCAGATAAAATATTACCTCTAGTAAGTAGAATAGAACAACTAAGGGTTGCTCCTGACAAAGCATCAGGAAAATCTTTTCCCGAAGCAATAACAATGGGAATATCAGAGTAAGGACCAGTAGGAAAAAGCTCTTTGTTTACCGCAATTGCTGTTTTGTACCTGTCGGTTTCAGAAAGTCGTAGGTATGTGGTAGCAAGTGCGTCTTTGGGAAAAGTTATTAAGAGAACTAGAATAATGATAAATATAAAGCGAGTTCTTTTCATTTTATTCTAAAAATAGAAATTATAAATCAGGAATATTATTTGTAAAAACATCAGTTAGCCTCTTGAACCCAAACCTACCAGCAGGCCTGACTTTAGTCGGGCTCAAGTCAGACTAAAGTCTGACTTGCTAGGATTGAAGGTCAAATCTAATCCTCTAACTCTTTCTTCAATTTCTCGACCTCAATCTTTGCTCCTTCGTTGTCAGGATTTACTTTTAATACTTCCTCATAATACTGCAAAGCTTTCTTTTTTTCGCCGGTATCTTTATAAAATGATGCAAGGAAACTCAAAAGGTCAGGATTATCAGGATTTGCTACAAGTCCTTTGGAAATTATCTCCTGCACTTCATCTTTTTTATCCATATGATGCCAATAAAGTGTAGCAATTTCTATGTAGATGTCAGCACGAGTGGAATCTATCTCGACAATTTTTTTGAAATACTCTTCTGATTTTTCGTATTCTCCCAATTCTTTATAAGAATTAGCTGTGTTTTTTAAAGATGTTATATCTTTGGGATTTTTTTCTAAAGCTTTCTTGAAATAGTCTATTGCTTTATCAAACTCTTTAAATTGATAGTAAGCAAAACCGTATTCAAAATAACCTTTATTATCATTGCTCAGATCACTATCAGAAAGTTTTTCTTCGGCACTTGAGACCCATTTTCTTGCCTGCTCAGGATTACTATAATTTTCTATCAATTCTTCCAAATGTTTTTTTTCTTTCTGGGCTGTATACTTTGGATAGTAAAAAATAATTACCGTAACTATAATTACTACAATCCCTGCAATAAGATAGACAAAAAATTTTGTTCTTCTTTCTTTTTTTCGAAGCTGACGGTACATAGCGCTAAAATCAAAATTCAAAATTAAAAATAATCTATAAAAAATTAAAGTCAACACGAATATTCATTTGACTATCATAATTCTAAACACATTTTCCAGCAAGCTCAACTTTTTAGCCCATTCTAAAGTTATTAGGATTACTCAAAAATTTCCCTTATCCTATTTTCAACCTCTTTCGAAATAACGCTCTCTCCTCCCAGCAAATAAATTTTATCAACTGAAGAACAGCTATTTAGATAATTCTCCATACTTTGACTTAGATTTTTTCCGGTAATCAAAAGAGACGAGCTATTCTGACCGCTAAGCACACTTGCTACCAAAGCATCAGGAAAATCTAGACCAGTTGCCACTACAAGAGAAAGCACTGATTGATTATCAAAGAAATAATTATTTACCATAAGACAAGTATCAAATCTATCACTTCCGGCAATTCTAATTACAGAGCCATATTCACCTAAAGATGTAAAAACTTCCTTAGAGATTACTCCTTCACCGCCTACTAGATAAAGAGTGGGGTTGGAAGTTTCGGTAAGAAAGTTCTTTACAGAAGTAGGAAGGCTATCTTTTTGAGTGAAAAGCAAAGGAGCGTTAATATAAGATGCGGCATTCCCGGAGACTAAAGCATCGGGAAAATCTTCTCCAGATGCAATCAGTATTTGGCTAATACTTCCTCTATTGTAAATTTCATCGGCGACCGCAATACTAGTCTCATAACGATTTGCTCCAGATAATCTTTCCACTTGATAATCTCTCTCTAAAACCTCTTTAACTTGATCAGATATAATTCCTTCCCCACCTAGTAAATAAACTTTGAAAGGACTAAGTCTCTCTATTTCTTGTAAAACGCAAGAGGGAACTACCTCCTTCTGGGTAAGTAGAAGCGGGGCGTTGAGATAATTAGCAAGCGTCGTACCAGATAAAGCATCGGCAAAGGAAGTACCATGTGCCAAAACTACATGGTTAGAACTTGTAAATAATTCTTGACTCACTTTAACACTGGTTCCAAATCGATCGTTCCCATAAATTCTCTCGATTTTTTCTTTTGTAGGAACACCTGAATGCTGATCAATATTTTCTGATTCATTACCAGTCTCATCAACAGATCTTAAAGTATAATAATAAGTTTCTCCTTCGGTAAGAGAAGAATCCTCTTGGGAAGTACCAGCAAGATTAGTAAAAACAAGATTTCCTAAGCTTTCAGAAATTTCAGAACAGTAAATATTAATATGAGAAAAATCGGAATCTGTAGGATTTTGCCAAGTAATCAAAAGAGACGTACCAGTTTTCAAATCAGTAACTTCAATATTCGATGGTGGAGCTGGCGGTGTAGTATCAAGTGCTTTTGTCGGAGTACCAAATGCGGAAGGATATCCTGTAGAAATATTGCCTTTATTATCTTCTGTTTTAATACGGTAATAATAAGTGGTGCCTTCGGTAAGATCAGAATCTCTGTAAGATTCAGAGCTTGCCGGCAGACCAAAAACTTCGGTGATTTTATAGTCTTCAGAAAGAGTAAACCAAGAATCAGTGCTACGATAAATTCTTACTTGAAAAAAATCAGAATCTGAAGGATCTGTCCAAGATAAATCTAGGCTATCTCCTGTTTCAGGATCAGCAACTTGAAAATTAGTAACTTCAGCAGGAGATGAGACATCTTTTGCATAACTAGTTCTAGTTTTAATATAATCTGTAAATTCACCTTCGTTATCTGCGGTATCTACTGAGGAAAGTTTAAAATAATAATCAGTATCTAAGCTAAGACTTCCTATTGTAGCTTGCCCTTTAGTATTTGGAGTCGCAGGGATTTGTGAATACAATCCGTAATTAGTAAGAGGTGCATTAGAAAAATAGACATTAACATGATCTAAATCAGAATCCGAAGAATTCGTCCAGTAAAGATCTATAGAATAAATAGTACTTCCTCCTTCTCCATGAAAACCATGTGGTGCGGAAGGAGGTATCGTATCAAAAATCTTTCTAATACTTAAAGAAGCAAGTTTTAGCGAATTTATTCCTAGGAACGGGAAGATTAAAAATGCTGACAGAAATAAAAGTTTGGTTTTTTTTAAAAGCATTTTTTTGGAATAATAGGTTTAATTCTTTATTTTATTATCTATTGTTAGCTCTCGAATGTCAAATTTTAAGCGGGAATCATGAATCATGAATTGGGAATTATAGGATCTTGGAATTGATGGCTATATTTGGAATTTTCTGTACGTGCTTTGGGCATGAGACATAAGTGTCCCCCTCCTTACCAAGGAGGGGCTAGGGGAGGTTAAAGTAACTAAAACAGCCCCCCGTTTTAGCCCGAGAGGCTGTTTATCTTATCTAGAAGTTCTTAGAATCTTAGAAGGACATTGTACCAGTCTGGATTGGATTTGGCGAGCTATCTACCCAACCATATGTGTGACCATTGGCAGTTGTAATTGCACCATCATACCAGTAGACATCACCATCTGTTATAGCACCTGCATTAGTACAAGAACCAAGGTTGCTATTAATACTCAAGTTCTTAGTTATTGCAGTAATCAAGGAAGAAGTATCAGCAACTACAGTATAAGTTTTATTGCCACTAGCACCGATAGTAATCTGAGTAGTTGGCAAGAAGGTAACTGAACCAAGAGAGGTAGTACCAGAGTACCAAGAAGTAGCAACAGTATTACTGCCAGAATCCTTTAAGTATACTACGCAACCAGTAGCACCAGTAGTATCATAAAGTCCAGTATTAGATGAGAGGTTTAACTTAATCTTATCTTTGAAGAAGCGAACATCATCAAGGTAGATAACTTTATCAGCAGCAACTCCAGCGGTAACAGTAAGACCAAAAGACTGGACTGCATTTCTTGTAGTAGTAGCATCGCCGAAGTTAAGCACAACATGTTGCCAGTTATTAGTGGTAGCATAAGCGGGTAGATTATCAGAAGCTTCTGGTGAAGTAAGATCAACACCATTATCCATATCAAATGTAACTTGACCTGCTGTAAATCCATCATCGTCTGATCTAATCCAGAAACTTACACCTTTATATGTAGAGAAGTCTGTTGCTGTGACAACATTATAGAAATCAGTGAGTATCTTAGTGGCAGCAGGGTCAGCTAAGAGAGAACCAGCACCTTCAATGTAGTTAGTACCTTCTGTTTGTACAACAACTGCAGCTGGGGTATTATCATTAGCAACCCAAGTACCAACAGCATCACAAGGATACTGACTTACAGCACGGAATGCAGATTGATAAGTAGCACTTGATGAGAGATCAAACTTCATAATGGTGTCATTTGGCTGCCTTGTTCTAGTACCGGAAGGTGATCCAGAGTTTAGTGCTGCACCAAGTTCAGTTCTGACGACAGTCATATTAGAACCATAAAGAGCTCCTCCACCTGTAGCATAAATTGCAACACCTGATTGAGCACCATCAGCTTTCAAGTTATATTTTCCAGCATACGAAGCACTCCAGTTACCATTCTGCTGAGCAGCGTCAACACCAAGTTTTGGCTGATCCTTAGAAGTACTACCAGCACCTACAAGATTCAAATCACCCTTAATTACCAAAGTAGTATTACCATTCTTTGGAACAGTGATGTTTTGTGTGAAGATAATGTCACCCTCACCTTGTACGAGCGTTCCTACAGTAATAGAAGAAAGTGTACCACTACCAACAAGTTGATCAGAAGCATTATAAGCCTTTACTCCACTAGTAGGGAAATCAGTATACAAACCTGCAGCATTTACTATAACACGCATTCTTGACACTGTGATATCTTCGTATAATGAAGCAAGGTTTAGAGTTGCGAAGGCAACTTCCGTCTCACCACCTACTACTTGGCTAGCATTAGGTGTGGTAGCATCAGCTGTAACGGTTAAGGTACCATTATCCTGAATGATCTGCTGGTTTACGGTATTAGTATTCGAACCACCAGTTTCATCAATGGATGCACCAGTAGTAACGCCAGTGGAAACTAGACAGTCAGCAACAGCAGCAGGAGCAGCATTAGGAACAGTGATTTCAACTACATGAGGTGAGGTAGCTGTAATTGGGATAGCTCCCTTTACAGTAATAGGTTTAGTATCACCAGCTGTAACTATAATAGGATCGTCCGATAGATCAAATATTACCTTTCCATTAACAGCAGCATCAAAGGCAGCCATTGTGACTCCTTTTTGAGTAGTACTAGTACCATCAAAGACAAAGAGCTTGAGATTTGCTACATCAGCTAAGACAGCATTGTCTACTTCGTAGATAGTCATACTGGTTACTCTTACATTTTCTGCAGTACCTGCAGTAAGGGTAATAGTAGCAAGTTCAGCATCTGATGCATTCTTTACTACATTGCCTGCAGAAGGAGTAGAACCAATACCAACCACTAAGGAACCTACACCAACAGTCATTATCGCACCATCAGCATCACCAGCCTCAGTAATCGGCTTGGCTGATGAATCACCTGTACTGGTCATATCAGCAGGAGTAGTTTGAGCAAGAAGCCTTGCTCTTACCTTATCAGTGTCAACAAGACTTGATCCTGTTGGAATATCTAATTGTACAGTAATTACTTCTGGTGTACCTGCGGCAACAGTAATATTAGGTGCGAAAGGAGCAGAGGTTGTTGGATTAGCAACAACTCCTATTTCTGATCCATCATGTAAAAGTCTAACATTGGTAATATCACCAGCGGCTGGATTTACCCAACCTCCACCAATATCTTTCTGAAGACTTACTGTAACAGCAGTTACATTAATAGCTTCGCCAGAGCCTGCCAAAAGCTGGAAAGCGGCAACTTCTCGTCCTGTACAACCCTTGACAACATCCTGTGCGGCAGGAGAGCCAGAACTCAAACTTACAGTCATAGTGCCCTTTTCTCCAATAGTCATAGCATTAGTACCAGCAGCAGCGGCAGCTGGAGTAATCTTAATACCAGAGGTTATACCATTACAGGTAACGTCCGTAGCAGCAGCAATAGAAAGCTTAGGCACACTTGGAGTCGTGAAATCTGCACCCATGGAAACAGAAGCAGTAGCTTTTATAAGCTTAAAGCCTCCTTTAGGTACTGTAATATCCAAACCGGCAAGAGTTACTGTTCCAGAGGAAAGATTAGCAGTAGTTCCAACTGGAGTAGCTCCACCATCAGTAACATCCCAAAGCTTAATGCTGTTGAGATCAGTGTCAGCTGAAACACCCGTGCGAGTAAGTTTAATTTGTGTAATTTTTACATTTTCTCTAGCACCGGAAGTAAAGCGGATGACAGCAAAATTTCTATCTTGAGTACCAATAACATAAGTAGTACTAGCAGGAGTTGTACCATCAACAGATGGGGTAAGAGTACCTTTCTGTATAGTCTGATTAGTACCATTTATAGGATAAGCTGCGGTACCATCCTGTACTCCTCCACCTGATGATTCACCCGTTGCTACCCAGTCTGTTGCGGCATTGACACCAAAGTTTAGGCTTCTTCCTGAGCGGTCGTCATCAACAGAAGTAGAAGCAACAAGATCAGCCTTAATAGTAATATTTTTAGACCCACCAGCAAGAACCTTTAAAGGAGTAGAAAGATTGAAGGTAGCTTTAGTTCCAGAAAGTGATGCGACTGTTGATCCTAACGGAGATGCACCATCATAGATTGCAATATTTGCAACATCAGTATCAGTTGAGGTACCACTTCTTGTTAAAGTCAAACTCTCAAGATAACAGTTTTCAGAAGTTCCTGACTGAGTAAAAGTAAGAACAGAAATTGTTGCTTGCTGTGAACCAATTACAGGAGTTGCATCTGCTGGAGTTGAACCATTAGTCCAGGCAAGAGTACCTGCAGTCATGCTAGCAATCGTCTTTTGATAACCATTAACCGGAAAAGTACCTTTTATGGTATCTGATGCGGAGACATCTGATGTGGAAGCTATACCGAAGCCTACTGTGTTACTAGCATTAGCCCCAGCAGCAATAGTACATTTGATAGTAATAACCTTAGTATCACCAGCTCCAATACTTACAGATAGACCTGAAAAAGTAGCGCTACTGGAAGAGAGACCTTGAGTAGAACCAAGCTGAGCTGCGCCTTCAAAAAGTTTTACATTGGAAATTTCTGCATCAGGGGCAACACCAGTCTTAGTTACTTTAATAGAGGTAACAGTCTTTGCGCTATCAGTTCCAGCAGTGAAGTCAACCATAGTCATTGAAACATTAGTTGCGCCTTTCGCAACAGTACTAATACCAGGGGTATTTGTATTGAGACCTACGTCTATACCAGAGGTTGGAGGAGGAGTAGCACCGCCTATTGCTGTATCAATAGCAGTTTCAGTTGAAGAAGAAATTACTCCTGTACCACCAACAAGATAACCAGCATTAATACTCTCACCTTGAATATAAGTGTTTACACTTGATGGCAAAGCACCTTTTTGAGTCAAAAGTATTGGTGCACCATATTTGCCAGCAAGAGGACCAGCAACTAAAGCATCTGCAAAGCCCTCGCCACTTACAACTATAATAGTATCAGGGTTTGAAATAAGTGCGGCTACTGCAGCACTAGTTGCATAACGATCTGATCCTGAGACTCTTGTTACAGAGGCATATGTTTCTAGTTGAGTTTTAACTGAATTAGAAACAACACCTGTACCACCAATTACATAGATAGTGCTAAGAGCACTTGCATTGTTTAAGTAACTAGCAACAGTTGATGGTACACTATCTTTTTGGACAAGAAGCAAAGCCGCATCAAAGTATTCTGCGACAGCACTAGCTGATAAAGCGTCTGGATAATCCATTCCAGTTGCTATAAATGCAACACTAGGATTTGTACCAACTGCTTCTTTTGCAGCTTCTACAGAAGTTGCAAAACGATCAGCACCAAATACCCTATCAGTGGTTGGACCAAGAGCTCCCACTTGACTTTCTACACTAGTAGAAATAGCACCAGTACCACCTAAGATATAGGCAGTAGAAGGATTTAGATCACCAATTTCTGAAGAAGTAGCACTGTGAAGAGAGCTTGATGGAGTTAAAAGTAAAGGTCCTGATTTCTTATGAGCAAGGACACCTCCTCCTAGACCATCAGGGAAAACTTCTCCAGTTGCTAGGGCTACATTTGATGCACCACCTGGATACATATGCTCAGATACTTTAACACCTGTCTCGTAACGATTTAAACCAGCAAAACGAGTTGTAACATCAGCAGCAGGAGTAGCAGTATCAGCAGAAACTACAAATAATGGTGTGGCCAAGCCTAACACCATTCCTAACGTTACAAAACTATAGAGGAATTTTTTTATCATTTTTACACCCCCTTTCATTTTAAGGATAGAATTAGAAGATAAATTTGTACTCATAAATTTTTTAAGATTTAAAATTTAGGTTTATTTCTTGGCTTCTTAAGGCTTTGAAACAAATCTAAAGAAACTTCTTCTCTTTTTTTAAAGAGATAAAGAATAGAAGCTTTCAAACCTTATTTTTCTCACCTCCTTTCATAGGCTTAAAATATTAGTATAGAGACTAAAACAAATATTCAAAAAAATTATTAAACATTAACCTTATTTGTAGAAAACAGACAAGAATCACGAATTACGGGTAAGGTTTATCGAAAACAAGCAGTGCTCCCCGAGACTTTCTTAACTAGATAAAGGAGAGATTAAAATCTTTTTCTATTCTACCATAACTATAAGAAGCGTCAAAAGCACAGTTTATCCACAATGGAAGTGCAAAGCGAAAAGTACAAAGCGTAAAGTAATATAAAATCAAAGGTTTTTTAATAACGATCCTTTGTCTATAGTTATAAACGAACTAAAAATAAATCTGTTACAAGGAAGTTAAAAGTGTAAAGTGTAAAGTGTAAAGCAATACGAATTATGCGAATCCGCCTGCGGCGGACGAATGGGTTACAAATACCTGCACGAATGTAAGTGAATCAGGAATTTTAGAATCAGGAATTAGGGACTTTGGAACTAATAGTTATGTTTAGGTTTTCTGTACTTGTTTTAGAAG
>PFNU01000125.1 GCA_002792135.1 bacterium (Candidatus Torokbacteria) CG_4_10_14_0_2_um_filter_35_8
TAAATAAAAGTCATTTCCTTCGGGGTATGACATTTCTATATGGCCAGAGGTATGACATTTCTATATGGCCTTGACAGCAGAAATTAAGAAATTTTTATTTTTGGACCCTTATTCTTATTGCCATTTTGATTGAGGTGGTAGCAATCGTAGGTATTGTGGATAATCAATCAGTCCTATCAATTACTGAACCCTCTTTGAAAACAGTTGAGCAAGCTCATCTTGTATGTTGGGAAGATAGTAGAGGAATGTTAGTTAACGTTCTTCAAGGTGCAATTATTGGTTTAAGCGTTTTGTTTGCTGCTATTTTTTTTATAATTAATGGTCTAAAAAGCTCCGAAGGACATATCCGTGCCCGGTCTCTCATTATTGCCGGGGGACTAATTATGCTGACTCTGGCTGCAGGAGTGAATTATGTTTGGGGGACAACATCTGAGAATATTTTTCTTTCGAGCATAATTGCAGCCCTATTAACGATCTTTGGTCTTTTAGTTTTGTTAATTGGCATTTATTATGGAAAGAAAACAAAAGAAGGCTTGGGGTAACCTGCTGCATGGTATCAAATGTATTGTTTAGATTTACTTTGTTTATTTTCTACGGGGTGATGATTTAGATTTTACAAACCCATAATAGTATCCCACCCCCTTCAAAGTAGGGGATTTTTATATTGAAGAAATAGTGAGTACCGCAGATGTTTTTTTAAACATAACGTAGATGATGGAAAAGACGTTGCAATGCAACGTCTTTACAAAATTATTCGTCCGCCTCGGGCGGATTTGTGATTCTTAATCCGCAATCATGATTCGTGATTCCTTTTTAAGTCTACAAATCTTTATCGAATATAAAATCATTTGCGTTCTTTCTTCTACTCTAAAATCAGCCTCGACACCTCATCTTTTTTCTCCTCCATCAACTTTCTAGAATTTGCCTCAAGATTTAATCTTAAAAGAGGCTCTGTTTCTGATTTTCTCAAATTAAATCTCCAGCAAGGAAAATCTATACTAATACCGTCGATAAAATTAATCTTGCCTTTTTTTTCTTTATAATAATTTTCTAATTTTTTAAATATAATTTCTCCATCTTTATCGGGAAAATTAGTTTCAGGAATAATAAAATATTTATTTCTAAGATTTGCTAAGATTTGAGATAAACTTTCTTTGTAGAAAGAAATAGCCTGTAAAAAGATAATACTTGTTAGAATTCCTGAATCAATGTAATAAAAGTTCTTAAAAATATAGTGGCCTGAAGTTTCGCTTCCAAAAATGATTTCTGGATCTTTTCGCATGGCAAATTTTATCATTACATGCCATGGTTTTACTCTTTCTACTTTTCCACCTTGAGCCTCAACCATATCTTTTACTACGTTACTTGTTCTAATTTCGATTGCCACTTTTTTTTCTTGAAAATTTGCAACTAAATATTCCGCAATTAAAGCAGAAACGAAACTTGGATCGATTACCTTTCCTTTATTATCTAAGACATAAACTCTATCTCCATCGCCATCGAACATAAAACCTAAATCTGCTTTTTCTTCTAGGATTTTTTCTTCAAGTGCTTTCCTATTTTGATCAATCTTAGGATTAGTTTCGTGGTTAGGAAAATGACCATCAAGTTCAGTAAAGAGATAAACTGAATCTAAGCCCAAATTTTCGAAAACTCTTTTAATAAGTGGACCGGTCATAGCATTTCCTGAATCAAATACTACTTTTAAAGATTTCAAGGGGGTTTTTACAAAATTTTTTAGTGCTTTAATATAATCTGTGTCAATATTTTTCTTTTCTAAGCGGCCTTGTTCTTTTGCGGCTTTAAAATCTTGGTTTAAGACTAGATCTCTAAAAGTAATGATTTGCTCCTTATCTAAAGGAATACTATTCTTCAAAACAAATTTTAACCCATTATATTCTTTTTCTAAGTGAGACGCCGTGATTATGGCTCCTGCGTCGTAGCCATAACAACTGACTGCAAAATATAATTGAGGCGTAGAGGATAAACCAATATCTACTACATCCGCACCTGATGCTAGCACTCCTTTTATAAAAGAATCAGAAAGTTCGCTAGAAGAAAGTCTAATATCTTGCCCGACTGCTATTTTTTTAGCTTTGGAGTAGAAAGAAAAAGCTTGTCCTATTTTAAAGATAGAATCTTTATCAATTTGAGAAGGATACAGTCCTCTTATATCATAGCCCTTAAAAATTTCCGCATCAATTTTCTTTCTCATAATTTTACATTATTAAAATCTGAAATGACTTTTTTAAGATAGTCTAATAAAATATTTCTTAAAATTTGCAATTTTGCCATTCTTAATTTCCACTCCTTCTTTTTGTAAAAGCTTTATTTTTTCATTGGGGTTTCTGCCAAAGCCACCAATTTCGCCATTTTTTCTTATAACTCTGTGACAGGGGACTTTAGGCGCAAAAGGGTTCTTATTTAACGTATTTCCCGCTGCTCTTTGCGAATCTGGCTTTCCAATAGCTTCAGTGATCTCTTGGTAAGTAGTTACTTTTCCTTTGGGTATTTTTGCTGTTTTTAAATAAACCTTTTTCTCAAAAGGTGTAAAATTACTTTTTTTGATGATATTTATAATACCCGTTAATTAAATTCTATTACATAAGCCAAAAAAATACAATATTTAAGGGATTTAGATAATGGTAGTGTTCTTGACCTTTAGATATTGTCTATGATAATATGCCTTTAGAGTAAAAGATTTTAATAATAGTAATTCATGCAAGTAAGCTACGAACTCACTTATATTTTATCGCCAAAAACAGAAGAAAAGGAAAAAGAAGCTATCAAGGGGAAAATTCTTAAAGAGATTAAAGGAGTAGGGAAGGCTTTTTTTGAAAGTACCTGGGAAAGGCAGGAGCTTTCTTACCCTATTTATGGCTTTCAAAATGGAGATTACGAGACTATTAGTTTTACTTTTGAAAAAAAGAAACTGGATTTACTTAAAGAGCTATTAAAGCAAGAAAAATCTATTATTCGTCATCTTCTAGTAAAAAAAGACGAGAAAGATCTGCGTCGAGAGCAAGTAAAGCAAGAAGAAGATAAAGAAGAAACAAAAGAAAGAGAGAGCAGAAAGGATAAGAAAACTGGAAGAAGGGAGGTTACAAAAGTACAAGAGGCTAAAAAGCTTTCATCTAAGAAAAAAGAGAATTTGGACCTAGATGAAATTTTGAAAGAAGATTATTTAAGTAGTAAGTTATAATTTAAAATAAAAGCCATGCGTTCTTTAAACAAAGCAACCCTTATTGGGAATCTTACTAGGGATCCAGAAATAAGGCAGACTCCCACTGGGAAAAAAGTGACTTCTTTTGGAGTTGCGACAAATGAACAATGGAAAGATGCTCAAGGTGCATTACAGGAAAGAGCAGAATTTCATAATGTTGTAGCTTGGGATCCTTTGGCAAGTATTATTGAGCAGTATGTTAAGAAAGGCGATAGAATATATATAGAAGGAAGGCTGCAGACAAGATCCTGGGAAGACCAAGCAGGAGTAAAGCACTTTCGAACAGAAGTTATTGCTCAAAATATGATAATGTTAGGAGCAAGGCGAGGAGCTCCTCAGCCACAAGAAGCTCCTAGTGCTACTGCTTCCCAAGAAGAAGAAGTACAAACAACATCTGAGCAAAAGCAAGGCGCTGAAGCTAAGAAAAAAAATAAAGGCGAAAATGAAGAGGATACAGAGGAAGTGAAAATAGAGGAAGTACCGTTTTGATTAGGATGTTAGGAATTAGGAAGTTAGGATATTAGGAATAAAGAGGTTTTCCAATACGCTGGAATGAGAGCAAGGACTCTCATTTACCCATTTGGTGGTGTGTCTAGAATTCGTGATTCATGATTCTTAATTCTATATTGATTATTTTTTATGGTAGAAAAAAAGAGCAATCAAGTTAAAAGAGATAATTTCAAAAAAGCACAAGTGTGTTATTTTTGTGCTAAGAGTGTATGCCCTGATTATAAGGATGTGAAAACTTTAGAAAAATTTATATCATTTTATGGCAAGATTCAGCCGAGAAGGAGAACAGGAACTTGTGCTAAAGACCAAAGAAAGCTTTCCAAGGCCATAAAAAGAGCAAGAATTTTGGCGCTTTTGCCATTTGCTAAAAGTTAATTTTTTTCTTTTTTGATTTTATTAAAGATGAAGGCAGGACACGGACGTCCTACCTTCATCTTTTGTAAACAAAAAAAACAACATGACATTATACCGCCCTTAGCATAAAAACTTTTTGTGTTTACAATAACACTCCTAATTCATAGTTCTTTGTTCTCAATTTCCGATCTTTATTTTTCTCTATCATCCTCCACTTTTTCCTTTTTAGCAAGATCCCAAATTTCTTTTTCTAATTTTCTCACTAATTTAGGGTGTTCTCTTAAGTATTGTTTTGCTGCTTCTCTTCCTTGTCCTAATTTTTCTTCACCAAGTGTGAACCAAGTGCCACTTTTCTTTATTATTCCATATTGAGATGCTACATTGATAATGTCTCCCACGTAAGAGATACCCTCATTATACATGATATCGAATTCTGTAGTTCGGAAGGGAGGCGCGACTTTATTTTTTACTACTTTTGCCTTGGTTATATTTCCTATTATTTTATCGCCTTTCTTGATTTGAGCACTTCTTCTTAACTCAATTCTTACTGAAGAATAGAATTTTAAAGCGACCCCTCCAGTAGTAACTTCGGGATTTCCAAAAACAATCCCGATTTTCATACGGGTCTGGTTGAGGAAGATTACAGAAGTTCTAGATTTAGAGATGATTCCTGCAAGTTTTCTTAGGGCTTGACTCATAAGCCTTGCGTGAAGACCCATATGAGATTCACCCATATCACCCTCAATTTCAGCTTTAGGAGTAAGTGCCGCAACAGAATCAATAACTATTATATCTACTGCATTAGATCTTACCAAAGTTTCTACAATATCGAGTGCTTGCTCTCCTGTATCTGGTTGGGAAATTAGGAGGTTATCAATATTCACCCCAATTCTCTTTGCATAATCTGGATCCAGTGCATGTTCTGCGTCAACATAGGAAGCTACCCCTCCTTTTTTCTGCACATTGGCAACTATGTGCTGTGCTAAAGTTGTCTTTCCAGAAGACTCTGGTCCGAAGATCTCCACAACTCTTCCCCTAGGAATTCCTCCAACACCCAAAGCGATATCAAGTGAGATAGAGCCTGTGGGGAAAGCTTCGACATTAAGTGTCTTTGCTTCACCTAATTTCATAATGGATCCTTCACCAAATCTTTCTTTGATTTGATCAATAGCACTTTCAAGGGCAATGGTTTTGTCAGACTGCTCTTTTTTAGTTTTTGTACTTTCTGTCATAATTTTAAAATAATAATACAAATTATATTAAATCACAAATTACAAATGGCAAACAATATCTAATTTCTAATTTCTTAAATTCAAAATACAATTACCGTCATCCTGAACAAGTCCGCCGTAGCGTAGCGAAGGCGGACGCAGTGAAGGATCCCGTTAGGTAAAAGGCGTTGCAAGATCCAACGGGATCCTTCGCTGCGGCTCAGGATGACACAATGTTTGGCAGGCGCTCTTTTGATCGAGTTATTATTTCATTTCAAAACAATCTTGCCAATGTGGATAAGTTAATCTTTCTTAAACTGACTAATGTCTAAATCATGAGTAAACTCTAGACCTCTTATCACTTCTCCTTCTTTTCCCAATTTGCCCAAGTCTTGACCATTGAAGATAACTTGAGTGGATTCTGCCCTTCCTGTAGTGAGAGTTATTCCTTCTTTGGCTTTAAAAACTTGTGAGGTTTGGGGGAGCATGGTTCCTTGATAAGCAAGTTTTCCATCTTCTTCTACGTAGATCCAAGCAGCTTTGGGTCCGATTCTTACTTCTAATACTAACTCTTCTCCCTTTGTATTTGATTTAGTTTCTTTAGAAGATTGTTCTCCCGATAAATCTTCTTTTTCTGTGGTAGATCCTGCCACTTCTTTATTAAGTGTGTCTTCTTGAGTTAGATATTGATCTTGTGGCAGAGAAGCATTGACCTTTCTTACTTCTGTAGTTTCTTTTTCTATTCTATTTACAGCTTTTATTTTAATAATATTAATACCATCTTGAAGTACTATTTCTTCTTTAAATCGTCCTTGTCTGTCTACAAAGATAGGTTGGTCATTAATAAAGACCATTGCTCCGATTTCAGTTTCTCCAACTATTGATATTTTGTCACCATCTATTTCTATTTCATCTTTTGGCCTTTCTATAATAAGTTTTGGAGGTTTACCAAAGTTTGATACTTGATAGACAAGGTAACTAACGCATAAGATAAAAATTAGTATGCCCGCGAAAATAGTAAAATTTCTAGGATTGATAACAACCCAAGGATTGATAACGCGAGTACGTATTTTGCCTTCATTTTGCTTTTCAAGTTTTTTATTTATAAGTTCTAATTCTTTCTCATATTGAGATAGAATTTCTTTTTCATCTATTTTTAAACACTTGGTACAAGATTTTAAAAAGCCTTTTACATAAATTGGAGGAGGAAGAAGGTGAAACTTATTTTCTTCTAAATATTTTATATATCTTGGTTGGATATTGGTACGTAAAGCTAGTCTCTCAATAGAGAGCTTCATTTGTTCTCTTTTTTTTCTTAATATTTCTCCTAAAGTCTCCCCTGCTACTTTTTTGGTAGAAAAACCTTTCATAGAAGCGTAAAGCTAAAAGTGCAAAGTGTAAAAAATATGAATTATGAATTAGGAATCAGGAGTTTAGGGATTAGGTGATAGGGATTTCCGCCAAAGGCGGATCTGCCTGGGGCATGAAGCCTTGGGCTGAAGGGAGTAGGTTGTAGAAAAGTTGCCACCTACCTCCTACAACCTAACACCTAGATTATTTTTAATTTTGCATTTTGAACTTTTAATTTAATCCACTAGTGCCTAGTGTCTAATTCCTCATTTATAATTTCTTCTTCTGTATCCATATTTTCTAACTCTTCAATATTCTCAATTAGTACTTCTCTTGGCTTTGAGCCATCTTGAGGTCCTACTGCCCCTCTTGCTTCAAGCATATCTAGAAGACGAGCAGCACGAGCATAGCCTATTCTAAGTCTTCTTTGCAGTAGAGATGCCGACCCTTTACCCGCTAATATCACTACCTCCGCTGCTTCATTAAAAAGTTCGTCATCTATATCTTGCTTTAAACCACTTTTTGGAAAGATGTTTTTTTGTTCTTCTAAAACTTCATTATTATATTGAGGGTTTGTTTTTTCTCTCAAAAAGTCGACTACTTTCTTGATTTCTTCTTCTGATATATAAGCGCCTTGCAACCTTTTTGGTTTAGCAATATCAGCAGGAAGGTAAAGCATATCCCCATTTCCTAAAAGCTTCTCTGCACCGGCTGAATCTATGATAGTTCGAGAATCTATTTGTGATGCTGTAAGGAAAGCAATTCTTGCAGTGATATTAGCTTTAATAAGACCAGTGATAACGTCAACTGATGGTCTTTGTGTTGCTACAATAAGATGCAAGCCTACTGCTCTTGATAATTGTGCAAGCCGTACAATAGCTTGTTCTGCATCTCGTCCTGCAGTATGCATTAAATCTGCAAGTTCATCAATAATTATCACGATATAGGGCATTTTTTCTTCACAGTCCCTGTTGTAGTTTTCAATGTTTTGCTTTACAGCTTCAGATAGAATATTATAGCGTCTTTCCATTTCCTGGCAGCACCATCTTAGCGCATTAATAGCTTTTTGAGTATCAGTAACAATGGGTGTTAAAAGGTGAGGGATATCATTATACAAAGTAAGGTCAACTCTTTTAGGATCAATAATTATAAATTTTAAAGTTTTGGGAGAGTTTTGATAAAGGAGAGTAGTAATAATGCTATTTAAACATACTGTTTTTCCGGATCCCGTTGCTCCTGCAACAAGAAGATGGGGCATGGTTTTTAGATCAGCTACCTCAGGATTTCCTGCCACATTTCGTCCTAGAGCTATTTTGAGATTAGAAGGAAATTTTCTAAGTTCTTCTGATTCTAAAATTCCTCTTAGTCTTACTGTCGCGACTTTCTTGTTAGGCACTTCCATCCCTACCCAGGATTTACCAGGGATAGGTGCTTCTATTCTAATAGGGTGTGCTGCAAGCGCAAGTGATAGATCATTCTGCAAAGTAGTGATTTGAGAGAGCTTAACCCCTATTTTTGGCCTTACGGTGTATTGAGTAACAGTAGGTCCAATATTAATTTCTCCTATTTCTACTTCGATACCGAAATCTGCTAACGTTTTTTGAATAATGCTAGCGTTCTTTTCTACATTACCTGAAGCAGGGATAGATACTTCCTCAGAAAGAAGAGACAAGGGAAGTGGCTCAAAGCTTGGATCTCTGTAATACTCTTGTCTTTCTCTTGCTTTTTGTTTTAAATCAATGCTTTGCGTTCTAGCCCCGATTTTTTCTAAAAGACCTTTTCTAATGCCTTTTTGGTTGCCATTTTTCACTATTAGAGATGCTTTTCTCCCTTTGATACTAACTTCCTTTTCTTGACTTATTTTTTCAGGAAAAACATGAAGTTTTTCTAAAATAGTTTTAATATCAAAAAGTGAAGCATTTAGTCCTACAAGTAGGCCGATGATAGAGAGGGCGAATAGAATAATGAAACTTCCGATTGCGCCAATAGTTTTAAGAAAAGGATAACTTACAATATAGCCAACATATCCTCCGCCAGAACCACTTAAAATTACCTCAAACCTTTGTCCTTCTTTTTGGAATATGTGGAAAACTGCGAGAAGAGAGACAAAAAGTAAAAGAAATCCTAAATAGTTTAAAGCACCTATAGTAGTAAATTTATATGCTTCATCTTCTTCTTCCTTTGAATCTTCTAGGTCTTTCTCTTTTCCTTCTCTAAGTTTTAAGAAAGCGATGGCGAATAGAATAAATGGCACTAAGAATCTTCCCCACCCAAAGCTTAAAAATAGAGCATCATTAATTATTCTACCCAAAGCTCCTGCTTTGCCGGCAAGGCTTAAGATCGTTATTAAACATAAAGCAAGAAGTCCTACAAAAACTACTCCTCTTTCTGTTTCAGGACTCATTATCCATTTTTTCTCTTGTTGTCTTAAGAGTTTTTTTCTTTTTGAGTATCTTCTTTTTTTTCTAGCCATTTTTTGTGTAATAAGGCTATTCTCTAGATTATTATAGTATTTAGCTGAGCTTAAGTAAAGGAGGGGATTAGGAGTTAGGAATTAGGAAGTCAGGGTATTAGATTATTAGGATTATTAGGAACTAGCAAATTAAAAATTAAAAATGTCTACTATGGTAGACCAGCCTGGGACTGGTAAAATCCAAAATTCTTAGAAACCAGGACTAGGAGCTAATGAATTGGAACTCTGAATTCCTACTTTTAGTTTTGTATTTTGAGCTTCGTGCTTACTTATTGCCAAATATACAGATAATCTGTAAAATAGCAGTAAATATGAGAAATTGGTAATTACCAAAGAATTTCTATGAAAAATTATGAAAAATATTATAGAACTAAAAAATGTTACCAAAGAATACCGATCCGGAGGAAATACTGTTCTTGCTTTGAAAGATGTTGATTTTGACCTTAGCCAGGGAGAAAGTGCTGCGATAGTTGGTCCTTCAGGATCAGGTAAAACCACATTTTTACAGCTTATTGGAGGACTTGATACTCCTACTTCTGGAGAAGTTTTTATAAACGGGGATTTAATAAATAATTTGAAAGATGATGAGCTTTCTAGGTTAAGAAATAAAACTATTGGTTTTGTTTTTCAGTTTTTTAATTTGCAAGATTATTATACTGCCAAAGAAAATGTCGCTATTCCTTTAATAATCTCTGGGAAAGATGAGAAAAAAGCACTAGAAAAAGCTGAGAAATTATTGGGTCAAGTTGGTTTATCTAAAAGGGTAGACCACAAACCAAATCAAATGTCCGGAGGAGAAATGCAGAGAGTAGCAATTGCTCGAAGTCTTGCAAATAACCCTAAAGTAATCTTGGCAGATGAGCCAACAGGAAACCTTGATAAAGATAATGCTACAAAAGTATTAGATCTATTTAAAGAAATTTCCAAATCCGGAGTTAGTGTTATTACAGTCACTCACGACACAAGAATAAGTGCTTATTTTGATAATGTGGTTAGTCTTGAGGACGGAGAGATCACATCTTAATAGTTCTCAGTTGTAATAATCTGGTGTACAAAGCTTAAAGAAGATTCTGAATATTAGAGGCCGCAGATTTCTAATGACAAATTACTAATTTGTAATCAAATCCCAATTTAAAAATGACCAATGACCGAAAACTTGGACATTTTGGCATTAGACATTGGGATTTGATTTCCGCCTTCGCTATGCTTCGGCGGATCAGCTGTGGCTGAAGAAATTAGAAATTCTTAATTAGGTATTTATATTATTATGTTTCCAATTTCGCAAATCATCAAAGTAAGTAATAGAAAGTTTAGCAAAAATAAGATTAGGTCTTTATTTGTTATTTTGCCTGTCGCTTTTTTAGTAATGGTGGTGTTTTTAGCAACAAGTGAGACAAAAAGTCTTTCTAAGATCGTGGAGGATAAAATTTTTAGTTTTCTAGAAGATAGAAGTAAGATTATTAATCTTTCAAATACTTTTACATCCCTTTTTAGTGGCGAAGATAGTATGGAATTTACGGATGAAGATTTGGAAAGTATAAAAAATATAACAAATGTTCAAAGTGCCGAGCTTTTGTATCCAGCTCCTATTAAAAATATAAAAGCATTGGCTGTTTTTGAAGATAAAGATATTTCTCTGTATGAAATGGCAGGACTAGGATTAGAGTTTGCAGCACAGTATACAGATAAACCTTTTGAGTATCATGAAGATAAGCCGATTCCAATAATTTTAAGTATGAGTGATTTTTCTGAGACATATGAAGATTGGCAAGGAAAAGACAAAATTGAAATTAGCTACAATGAAGATTTAGCTCTTGGGACATCAGAGGAAAAACCCATAAAAAGAAAAGTAATTCAATATGAAAAAGATGAGTTGATCGGGAAAGTTATTAGTATACATTTTGGTGGACTTGAGGATTTTCCTACCTTTAAAAAAGATTATGATTATAATAGGGAAAAAGTAACATATACGAAAATCAGTAAGAAAGAGATAGATAAGAAGGTTAAGGATCGTAAAGAAAGTCTATCCAAATATTTTGATTATGAAAAAATATCTGCTGAAATAAAGTTCGATTTTGTAATTTTGGGAATTGAAGAGAGTAGGGTAAATCGTACAAGTTATGTACCCAAAGAATTTGCAGACGAACTTACAAGAAAATATTTTGAAAATTACAATAATGCAAGAAATAATAAAAAAATCTCCCAAAACGAACTAGATAATTTGTATCAAGGTTTAGAGCGTATAGAAGGGCGTATATCAAAACCATGTTCTCAAAGTGAGATATTTCTTGGGGTAGATCTTGAGGGTTTAACTCCTTCTACAGGAGAAGATCAAGAAGAATATTTATATTATATTCCAGGACTTGTAACTACATTACCAGAAAAAAGTGATTTGCCAGTCGAATACAATGGAAAACTAGATCTTAGTAAAGAAATTCCTGTAGAGAAAAATACGATCCTTATTCAGATAAACGACGGAGAAAATCGAGAACAAGTTCTCGATGATTTAAATAATATGGGTTATGAATATGCTGACCTTAGCTTTACTGGGCTCTTTGGAGGCATAAGGAATGTTTTCTACAAAATACTAAACTTTCTAGTAGCAATATTTATGTTTATTGGAGGAATAATCATCCTTATTACTATGGGTAAGTTTGTAAGTGATAGTAGAAAGGAAATAGGTGTTTTTCGGGCGATTGGAGCAACAAAGAACGATATTAGAAAAATTTTTATTGGTCAGGCAATTTATTATGTATTTATAGGGTACCTTCTCGGTGTTATTCTTGGAGGAATCCTCATGTTTGCCTTAAGTTCTAGAATAGGGGTATCAGTAAATAATGTGCTTGGCGAAATTATTGGATCTGTCCTTCCTTTTACTATCGAAGTTACTTGGAAAGATTTTATCAGTGTAGATATTGTAAGGATGGGAGTATTTAGCCTTGTCTTATTTGGGTTTACTTTTTTTGTTTCCTTAATTCCTGCAAATAATGCTTCGAAGGTTAGTCCTATTGAGGCGATTAGAAACGAATGATTTAGGAATTAGGAAGTTAGGAATTAGCTTGTGCCGTAATACGGTACTTGTAGGGAATTAGTTTTTAGAGGTTAGATTATGGATTATAGTTCAGCTTACTCCGCCTGAGGCGGACTAGGAAATTAGAAATCATAGGTTATTTTGTAAATAGTAATTAGTTTACTAAATCTATGAAAAAAATCAGAACATTTTTCTTTTCTTTGGTAAAGTCTATTTCTTCACCGTCTTATTATAAAGACGTGCTTAAGGCTCCGGCCTCATTTTCTTGGAAGTATTTTTTTGCTTTTTATTTTCTTGTTACGATTATTACTCTGGCATCAATTGCTGTTTCACTTTTTAAGTTTGATATTAATGAAGTAGCAGATAAAGCAGTTAATGTCTATCCAAAAGATTTAGAAATAAAAGTAGAAGATGGCAGGCTTTCCGTAAACCAGAAGCTTCCTTATGAAATTGAGTTTCCATCTGATGTACAAGAAGAAAATTTGCCATCTAAAATAATAGTTTTTGATTCAGATGAAAACGTAAAAGGAGTTAGAGACGTGAAAGACCGTGATGCGGTTGTGGTATTAACAGAATCAACAATGTATTTTCTTGCAGAAAGCGATACTGGAGAGATAAGAGTTTACTCAATTCCTGAAGACAGTGGCAAGTTTACTATTAACTATGAAAAAATTAATAATTTAAAAGAAAGAATTGTAAATTATCCTTTGATGAAAGGTAAGATTTATATTTTTATTATTCTGCTATTCTTGCTTATCGTAATGTATCCATTTCTTGTCATTATTTCTCTTATCACTCTTCTTATTTATGCTTTAGTTACTTATGGCATGGTATCAATCTTTATGAAGGATAAAGAACTGTCTTACTCTAAGGTCTTACAGATAACTTTTCATTCTGTTACTCTGATTGTAATCATTAATCTTTTGTTTTCTCAGTTTGGTGTTCACTTTTTTGGAGGTTGGATCTTTTTCTTTGCTTATCTTATTTGGACAATATTTATAATATCGGTATTGGATATTAAGAAAGATCAGAGAAAGGCGCCGGTGCAGATTGCATCTGAGATAAATTCTAAGGAGAAACCTAAAGATGATAAATGATATAATTTTTTAGTAATTAAAAAGAAGGCGCGATTCCGAACGTTGCGCCTTCGTTTTATTAG
>PFNU01000025.1 GCA_002792135.1 bacterium (Candidatus Torokbacteria) CG_4_10_14_0_2_um_filter_35_8
GAGCTTCATCAACTGTCATTTCTAAAACTTCAGCAGTATTTTTTTCTTTATAATGAATTTCTAAAGTTTCTCTATTATATCTTGTCCCATTACACTCCTCGCAATCAACATAAACATCGGGTAGAAACTGCATTTCTATCTTGATAATTCCATCTCCTCGGCATGCCTCACACCTTCCACCTTTAACATTAAAAGAAAATCTACCAGGCTTGTATCCTCTCATTTTTGCTTCAGGAGTTTGAGAAAATAGATCGCGAATATAAGTAAATATTCCAGTATAGGTTGCAGGATTGGAGCGAGGAGTTCTTCCAATGGGAGATTGATCTATTAAAATAACTTTATCCAAATTTTTTACCCCTATGATTTTATCATGCTTTCCTGGTTCTTCAAAAGAACGATAGAATTTACTAGCAAGTTTTTTGGCAATAATATCATTCATAAGAGAAGATTTTCCTGATCCTGAAACACCAGTTATTACCACAAATTTATTCAGAGGGATCTTGACATTAATATTTTTTAGGTTATGCTCTCTTGCGCCTTTTACTTCCAAATATTTTTTTGATTTTTTCTTTCTTTTCTTAATTAATTCAATTCTTTTTTTTCCTGATAAATACTGGCCTGTTAAAGAATTGCTAGCTTTTTTAATCTCCTTAGGGCTTCCTTCTGCAATTATTTCTCCCCCGTCCTTCCCTGCACCTGGCCCAATGTCAATAACATAATCTGCAGAATTAATCGTCGCTTCATCATGTTCTACTACAACGACTGTATTTCCTAAGTCTCTAAGATTCTTTAGGGTACTAATAAGTCTATCATTATCTCTCTGATGAAGGCCGATTGTTGGCTCATCTAAGATATAAACTACTCCGGTTAAGCCTGATCCTATTTGGGTTGCAAGTCTTATTCTTTGCGCTTCTCCTCCTGCCAGAGTGGAAGTTGCTCTATCTAATGTAATATAAGAAAGACCAACGTTTAAAAGAAATTTAAGTCTATTTTTTATTTCTTTCAAGATTTGTTTTCCAATCACCCTTTCTTTTTCCGAAAGAGCTTTATCTAATTTATTAAAAAATTTTTCTGCTTTTTCAATACTTAAACAAGTTATCTTATCAATTGATTCTTCCCCTACTTTTACTGCTAAAGCCTCTGGCTTCAGCCTTTTTCCTTTACAGACAGGGCATTTCCTTACCCTCATATATCTTTCTATATCTTTTTGAATATAATCTGAATCTGTTTCTCTGTAACGCCTTTCAAGGTTGGGGATTACCCCCTCAAAAGAAGTATGAAAGACTCCTTTCCTTCTTTCCAAAGAATAGTCTACAGTAATCTCATCGCCTTCTGTCCCATAAAGAATCTTATTGAATTTTTCTTTGGGAATTCTTTTTACCGGGGTATTTATAGAAAAACCATATTCTTCTGCCACAGCTTCCATCATTCTTCCATACCAAGTACTTCTTACGTTTGATCTTGCCCAAGGTTTTACTGCCCCCTCAGCAATACTCAAATTTTTATTAACAATCAAATCGGGATCAATTTCTAGCTTTATGCCAAGACCAGTACAGACAGGACAAGCGCCATGAGGTGAATTAAAACTAAAAGTACGAGGCTCCATCTCTGGAAAGCTAACCCCGCAATGGTCACAAGCAAAATGTTCCGAAAAAACTAAATCTTCATTTTTACCTAGTAAATTAACATAAATAATTCCATTTCCTAGATCTAACGCAGTTTCTAAAGAGTCAACAAGTCTTGTTTTTCTCTCGTTAACAACACTCTTCCCTTCTTTACTTTTACCCTCTTTTTTAATAACCAATCTATCAATTACTACCTCAATATTATGTTTTTTATATTTTGCAAGGCTCAAATCCTGCGCTTCGTCAAGTTCTAAAACAATCCCATCCACTCTTACTCTTACATACCCTGCTTTTTTAATATCTTCAAAAACACCCTTGTGTTCTCCTTTTCTATCTTTTACAAGTGGCGCTAAGACTATAATCTTTGTTTTATCGGGAAGTGATAAAATAGTATTGGTAATTTGGGTGATGGTTTGTGCTTTTACTTCTCTACCACACTTCGGGCAATGAGGAATACCAATTCTGGCATATAAAAGCCTTAAATAATCATAAATTTCTGTTGCTGTTCCTACTGTTGAACGAGGGTTTTTGGATACTGATCTCTGATCAATGGAAATCGCAGGAGAAAGCCCTGTAATCTGATCAACATCTGGTTTTTCTTTTAAACCCAAAAACTGTCTTGCGTATGCTGAAAGACTCTCAATATATCTTCTTTGCCCTTCAGCATATATAGTATCAAAAGCAAGAGAAGACTTTCCTGATCCTGAAACACCGGTTATCACCACAAATTTATTCCTAGGAATCTCGACATTGATATTTTTAAGATTATGCTCTCTTGCACCACGAATAGTTATTTTGTCCATAAAAAAATTCTTGAATATAAAAGACGTTTACTAATTATACGAAAAAATTTAAGAAGGATCAATTGTTGAAAAAGTTAATTAGGGACTAGGGGCTAGTGGATTAAATTAAAAGTCCAAAATGCAAAATTAAAAATGATTTAGGTTGTAGGTTATAGGAGCTAGGAGAACTAGTTCTACAGACTAATTCCTAACTTCCTAACCTCCTAATTCCTAATTATAATTCATGATTCATAATTCCTGATTCACTTACATTCGTGCAGATACTCGTGACCGATTCGCACAACATTCGCATCATTCGCATTTACTTTAATTGAAACAATACAAATCTCTGCTACAATATACCTATGATTCTTAAAATCCAGAAAAAATTGAAGAATTTACCAAATTCTCCTGGAGTGTACATGTTTAAAAACAAATTCGGGAAGGTTATCTATGTCGGAAAAGCTAAAAACATAAAAAAACGAGTAAAATCCTATTTTCAAAAAACACACGAAAGCTCTCCTAAAACCAAATATTTACTGCAAAACATCTACAACTTAGATTACACAATTTCTGATTCAGAAATTGAGGCTTTAGTTTTAGAATCTAATTTAATAAAAGAATATAGACCTAAATTTAATGTAACTCTAAAAGATGATAAATCTTACCCTTTTGTAAAAATCACCACTTCTGAGAAATTTCCCAGAGTGTATTTTACACGAAGAACCGGAAAAAACACTGGCAAAAAACAAGATAAATACTTTGGACCTTTTACTTCAGCAGAAAACTTAAGAAATACTTTGAAAACTTTACATAAAATCTTTCCTTTTAGAACTTGCGGGAAGCTTCCTAAAAGAGAATGTCTTTTTTATCATATTAAGCTTTGTCCTGCGCCATGTACCGCTAAAATCTCAGAACAAGATTACCAAAAGGTAGTTAAGAATATTATTTCGTTTTTAGAAGGGAAAACTGAAAGTTTAGTAAAAAACTTAACAGAGCAAATGAAGAAAGAGGCTAAGTTTCATAACTTTGAAAAAGCAGCCACTTTAAGGGATCAAATTGAGAAAATTAAATTCTCTTCTGAAAAGCAAAAAGTAATATCAGCAGAAAACGTAAATCAAGATATCCTAGCAGTTTGTAAAAAACGTTATCTGGCGGTAATTACTTTCTTCTCTATTCGTGAGGGTAAACTTATTAAAAAAGACAATTTTGAATTAGGACATATCCAAAGGGTAAACACAAAAGAACTCTTAACTTCGTTTGCTAAACAATATTATCAAAAGCCGCAAATTCTTGTTCCTAAAGAAATCATCTTATCAGAAGAAATCGACGATCAAAAGTTAATTGAAAAATTATTATCTGAAAAATTAAAAGAACCAGGATCTAGGTTCAAAAAAGTAAAGATTATAATTCCCAAACGAGGTAGAAAAAGAAAGCTTATTAAACTCGCCTTGAAAAACGCTGAGCAATATTTAGAAGCTAAATTTAAAGAAAAAGAAGAGTCAATTAAAACCTTGATAAAGCTTAAGAAAGCATTATACCTCGCAAAAATTCCAAGAAGAATAGAATGCTATGACGTCTCTAATATTTCAGGAAAAGCCGCAACAGGATCAATGATAGTTTTTTCTAATGGTAAAACTAATAAGTCTGAGTATCGGAGATTTAAAATTAAAACTATTAAATTACCCAATGATTATGCTATGATAAAAGAGATATTTACCCGAAGATTTGCAAGATTAAAAGCAAACAGAAAAGACTCTTGGCCCACACCAGATTTAATAATCGTTGATGGCGGAAAAGGACAGCTTAATACTGCGTTAAGTGTTTTAAAAGAAATAAAAGATTCTCAAAAAATAGACATTAATATTCCTATCATTTCTCTTGCCAAGAAAAAAGAAGAAGTTTTCGTGCCAAAGAAATCAAAACCAATTTTACTCCCTAAGAATTCTCAAAGTTTATTTCTTGTCCAAAGAATAAGGGACGAAGCGCATAGGTTTGCGATTGCATATCACAAGAAATTAAGGGAAAAAGAGATTAGGAGTTAGAAAATTAAGGTTTAGCCATAACTACAGGCTGCAAATGTCTAATTTCTAATTAAGAATTTCTAATCAAATCCCAATGACTTAAATGACCAACGATTTGGAATTACGAATTATAACATGTCATTCCTGCCCTGTACTGATTACGGGGTAAACTCCAGCAGGAATCTATATCTAGCGCATAAATAGGACTCCAGATGGATTCCCGCCTGTGCGGGAATGACGTTTCCTAGTAGCCTAGTTACCTAGTAGTTCCCACCCGGTCCGCCCAGGGCGGACTCGTATTACTTTTCGTCAATCTCCTTATGTCAAAAAATAAAAGACCTTCAGAGAAAGACTTTGAAGAAATGCAAAAAGACCTAGAAAAAGAAGAAAAGCCGAAAATGCCAAAACATGGTTATTCTGTTTTCGATCTACAAAA
Organism: bacterium (Candidatus Torokbacteria) CG_4_10_14_0_2_um_filter_35_8; assembly: GCA_002792135.1. Taxonomy (GTDB): domain Bacteria; phylum Patescibacteriota. Next base: position 4,868 of record PFNU01000025.1, read on the forward strand.
AACAATCTATAAAAAAGCAGAGAAAAGGGTAAAAAAGGATAAGAAAAAATGAAGGAATTATGAATCACGAATTAGGAATCAGGGAAGAATTTGGAATTTGGAATTTTCCGCCACGGCGGATCAGCCTATGGCTGAAGAATATATGTAGAGACACGCAGCAGCGTGCCCATTGTAGAGACGTTGCACCGCACAACGTCTCCTCACCAGCAAGAACGACTTTAGTCGGCCAATGTTTGTAGAGTTTGTAGAGACGCAATTAATCGCGTCTCTACTACAATGCGTTCCTATAATAGGTGTTTTTTAAAGGAACGCACCATGGCGTGTTCCTACAGCGATAGCGATAGCGATATTGATATTCCTATAATTCCCGATTCCCTCTAATTCCCTAACAAAATTGACTTTCTCGCCCATTTATACTAATATCCCACTAACTGTAGAAAGTTGCGTGTTATTTTCCTTAACTACAAATAAAAATGGAAAAAACGCTTAAAATAGCTCAAATAGTGATCTCTGTAATCTTAGTTATTGTTATTCTCTTGCAAAATAGAGAAGGGGGCTTAGGTATGGCATTTGGCGGCGAAGGCAATGTATTTAGTACAAAAAGAGGTTTTGAGAAAATGCTTTTTATCTTTACTATTATTCTATCTATTGCTTTTTTAGGTACTGCGCTTGCAAATACTCTTCTTATTGATTAACAAACACCAGTGAGTGATAATAATTTTCTTTCCTTGTTCAAAAAAAATTTATTGCAAAAAGAAGAGCCTCCTCCTAAGAACTCTTTGCTAGAAAAAGAAAACTCACAACAAGAAAAAATAAAACCAAAAGAAAAACCTTCAAAAGCAAGATCTATATTTGCCAAACTGGGATTTATACCAAAAATGCTTTCTTTAAAAGAAAGAAAAGTGGTTTTTGTGTTGTTCGCAATCCTTTTGACAGGAGTTTTAGGTTTTGGGTGGCAATATTATAAAAACAAGACTCAAGAGGTACCCGCCTTTGGAGGAGAATATACTGAAGGAATAGTAGGTGAACCAAAATATATAAATCCTATCCTCTGTCATACTAGTGAAGCTGATATGAGTATTACTAAGCTTACCTTTGCTAGTCTTTTTAAATTTAATAGCAAAATGGAGCTCGTCCCTGAACTCGCTGAAAAATATGACATATCTAAAGATGGTAAGGAATACACAATTTATTTAAAAAAAGGAGTAAAGTGGCATGATGGTAATGAACTTACTGCAAAAGATGTACTATTTACAACACAAGCAATTCAAAACCCAAGCTATAAATCTCCTTTATATCTAAGTTTCAAAAATACTAGTTGTGATGCTCTCGATAATTATACTATTAAGTTTACTTTAAAAGAGCCCTTTGCGCCTTTTCTCTCTAATTTAACTGTCGGAATTCTGCCAGCGCATATTTGGTCTATTATCAAACCAACCGATGCCTCTTTATCTGATTTTAATACAAAGCCCATTGGATCAGGTCCTTTCCAATTTAAAGAACTTAAAAAAGATAAGGAAGGAAAAATTAAGTCTTATACTTTAGAGCAATTTGATAATTATTTTGGTAATAAACCTTACCTTTCTAAGGTAACATTCTTCTTCTTTAAAACTCAAGAGGAATTAAATCAAGAATTCAAGAAAAAAGAGATTTTGGGAATTTCGCGCATTCTACCCCAAGATAAAGAGGACATCTTAATAGCTAATCAAAATCTCAAAACATACAACATACAACTTCCGAGATACTATGCTGTTTTCTTTAATCCCACAGACGAAAGTCCTCTTAAAGATACAAACATAAGACTTGCATTAAACCATGCTACTAACAAAGATCAAATTATAGAAGATGCTCTGTTTGGTCTTGGTGTTCCTGTTCATTCCCCAATTCTTCCTTGGATGCTAGGATACTATAAAGATGCAGGTAATTTTGAATTCAATCAAGAAAAAGCAAGGGCTCTTTTGGAAAAAGCTGGTTGGAAAGATAGTGACAAAAATGGTATTCGTGAAAAAGGCGGAAAAGAACTAGAGATTACTCTTATCACCACTGACTGGCCAGAATATGTCAAAATCTCAGAAGAACTTACAAAAATGTGGCAAGAGGTAGGGATAAAAACCATTATTATTACAGAAAATATAGCTACAGTACAACAAGATTTTATAAAACCGAGAGATTATGAAGCACTACTTTATGGAGAAGTTTTAGGAGGAGATCCTGATCCTTATGCCTTTTGGCATTCTACCCAGAGAGAAGATCCAGGATTAAACCTTACTTTCCTAGGAAAAGAATCAATTGACAAAACATTAGAACAAGCAAGAAAAGAAATAAATAACAAGAAAAGGATAGAATTTTATAAAGAGTTTCAAACAGAAATAGCAAAAGAAGTACCAGTAGTCTTTCTTTATTCTCCCATTCATCTTTATGGAGCAAGTGAGAGGGTAAAAGGAATTGAAATTGATAAAGCATCCACTTCTGCAGAAAGGTTTAATGATATTGAGAAGTGGTATATGAAGACAAGAAGAATAAAAATAGAAAATTGATTACTAGACATCTATAAATTTAGAATCTCTAAAGTACCAAAAGCTGCAAATTTCTAATTAAGAATGTCTAATGACAAATTAAATCCCAATGACTGAATGACCAATGACTAAAAACGCTATGTCATCCTGATCCGCCCGCGGCGGAGAAGGATCCCGCAAGTCCAAAGTGTTATAAAACTCCTGTTCCTACCCCCTACCACCTATAACCTAATCCCTAATATCTTTGACATAATCGCTAAAATAAGCTATAATATATTGTTTAGAACTTTCTTCTTTTTTGTTTTCATAACTCCCATAAAACCTTATCTTAAAACAGGGTTTAGTTTTTCTGTTCTATGAAATCTGGAGTTAAAATCTTTTGAATTTTAAATTTGTTGCCGAAGTGGTGAAATTGGTAAACACATACGCTTCAGGTGCGTATTTCCCTTTGGGATTTAAGGGTTCAAATCCCTTCTTCGGCATATTTAATAAAAAGCCTTTATCATAAAACTATTTTAACTTTAACACTTAAATTACATGCCAAATTTATTGGAGCAAAAATTAAAAATTATTCCCCTGGGCGGCCTTGAAGAGATTGGAAAAAATATGATGCTTATTGAATATGATCAAGACATAATCATTATTGATATGGGGTTCATGTTTCCCTCCGAGGAAATGCTGGGAATAGATTATGTAATTCCTAATATTAAATATCTTCAAGAAAATCAGAAGAAAATCAAAGCAATTATCATCACTCATGGCCATCTAGATCACACTGGGGGTATTCCTTACATTATCAACAGAATAGGCTATCCCCCTATTTTTGGTACCAAACTTACTTGCGGTCTTATCAAAGAAAGGCTTTCGGAATTTAAAAAAATAAACAAAGTTGATATTTATGAATTTGATCCCAAAGACAAATTACAATTCGGAGTATTTTCAGTAGAATTTTTCAGGGTAAATCACAATATTCCAGATGGTGTGGGAGTTGCTGTCACTTGTCCTGAAGGTCTTTTAGTCCATACCGGAGATTTTAAATTCGATCATACCCCTCAAGACCAAAAGCCAACTGACTTTGCCAAAATAGCAGAGCTTTCATCAAGAAATGTTATAGCTGCTTTTTCTGACAGCACTAATGCTGAAGATCAAGGATACGCCATCCCAGAAAAAGAAATAGAAGATCATATTGACGACATTCTTGATGATACGAAAGGAAGAGTAATTGTAGCTACTTTCTCAAGTCTTATTTCAAGAATTCAACAAGTAATTAATGTTAGCATTAGTCATGGAAGGAAAATAGCATTTTCAGGACTTTCTATGGAAAAAACAGTTGCTACCGCTAAAGAACTAGGTTATCTTAAAATTCCTTCTGAGTGGATTATACCTCTTAAAAAAGCAAACTCCACTCCTGACGAAAAGTTAACTATTATTGCTACAGGAAGCCAAGGCGAAGATTCTTCTGCCTTATCACGTATGAGTCGTGGCGAGCACAGAGATATCAAAATCAAACCAGGAGACACAGTAATTCTCTCTTCTTCAGCTATTCCTGGTAACGAGAGATCGATCCATACTGTTATGGATAATCTTTTTAGAGAAGGAGCTCATGTCGTCTATAAGAAAGTGTTAGATGTTCACACTGGAGGACATGGAAGACAAGAAGATTTAAAACTCATGCTCTCACTTCTAAGACCAAAATATTTTATTCCTATTCATGGAGAACACCACATGTTAGTAAGACATGCGAAACTGGCAACAGATATTGGTATTCCTCAAGAAAATATTTTTATTATGGATAATGGCGAAGTATTGGAAATAAAGGATGGAAGAGCAATCATCAATAAGAAAAAAATCTCTGTCGGCTATACTTTAGTAGATGGCCTCGGAGTAGGAGATATAGGTAATGTAGTCTTAAGAGATAGACAAGTTTTATCAGAAGATGGTATGGTGGTGGTAATATTACAGGTTAGTAAAAATAACGGGAAACTTCTTAGAGACCCTGATATTATTTCTCGAGGTTTTGTCTACATGAAAGAGTCAACTCATCTAATCTATTCTATCCGAAATGTAGTAAAAAAGATCTTCAAATCCCAAAAAAATAATAGAGCATTAGATAGTGCTGATTTAAAAGCTAGAGTCCGTGATAGATTAGGCTCGTTTATTTATAAAAAAACAGAAAGAAGGCCAATGATTCTTCCAGTTGTAATTGAAGTCTAAAATGATCGCCACACCTCACATCTTAATTAGTGATGCAATAGCATCCAAAATACCTAATATAATAGTTGCGTCACTTATTGCTTTTTTGAGCCATTTTCTTCTCGACATCATTCCCCACTGCGAATAGACAACTTTTGGCAAAAAATGTGGCATTCTGTTACTGTGATAGACGGAATTCTAGGAATATTATCTTTAGCTTTTATTACTACTTTTCTCGATTTGAAAGCTTTAATCATAGTATTTTTTGGTGTTCTACCAGATATTCTTTCTTTCTCCACACACTTATTTTTTAAAAAAGCAGGAAATAAATATCTAGAATTTAACAATTTTCTACACTTTAAAATTATAGATACCTTAAAATACTCTATAAGATTCAAAATTCTGGTTCAAATTGTAGTATCTCTTTTTGGAATATTAATAATAATGGTTTAGAGCACTTATGAGCAAAACAAATAAAAACTTTGTGGAAGTTTGTATATATGAGGTAAAACCCGAAAAGGTAGTAGAGTTTGAGAATTTGATCCAAAAAGTTATAAAGCACCATTCTGAATATCCTGGCGTCGTCGATACCCGCTATATGAAAAGAACACACAGACCTTGCGATTTTGGAGATGTTAAAAAAGGTAAGCCAGCAATAGAACTTACTAGAAAACCAAAATTCTATACATATGTTTTGTATTGGGAGTTGAATAATAAAGAAACTCACGGAAAGGCAACAAAATCAGGTCTTGATAATTTCTTTAAAGAGTTCAACAGATGTCTTACTAAACCTCCAAAAATGATTTTAGGAGAAAGGCTTTCTGAATAATCCAAGAATTATTCAAGTGTGCAACAAATTAACTTTCTAAAAATATGAAAAAACGAATCTTTAGCGGCATACAACCATCGGGACTCTTACACATTGGAAATTATTTAGGAGCAATAAAAAATTGGGTCGAACTGCAAAAAGATTATGATTGCATCTTTTGTGTGGTTGATTACCATGCGATTACTGTCCCCCAAGATCCTAAAACTTTAACAAAAGAAACTTTAGGAATTGCGAATATTTATCTTGCCGCAGGGATTGATCCTAAGAAAAGTATAATCTTTGTCCAATCGCACGTTCCAGAACACACAGAGCTTGCTTGGGTTTTAAATACGATTTCTAAAATGGGAGAATTATACAGAATGACCCAATTTAAAGATAAAACCCAAGGAAAAGAGCAAGAAAGCGCAGGAGCTGGCCTTTTTGATTACCCAGTTCTAATGGCAGCAGATATCTTGCTCTATGATACTGAATTTGTACCTGTTGGCGAGGATCAAAGACAACATGTAGAATTAACAAGGACTTTAGCAAGAAGATTTAATAACAGGTTTGGAGAAACTTTCAAGATGCCGAAAGTTCTAATTAAAGAAGCTGGTGCAAAGATTAAAGGGCTTGATGATCCTGAAAAGAAAATGAGCAAGAGTGCAAGCTCTGCAAATTATATAGCCCTTTTGGATAAACCCGATATTATTTCTAATAAAATTAAAAAGGCAGTAACAGACTCAGGAACTGAAATAAAATTTGATCCTGAGGGAAAACCTGCTATTTCCAATCTCTTAACTATTTACCATCTATTTTCAGGAGAAGAAATAAAGGATATTGAAGTAAAATTTCAGGGAAAAGGCTACGGAGAATTCAAAGAGGGTCTTGCAGAAGTAGTTATAGACTATCTTAAGCCTTTTCAAAAGAAATTTTTTGAATTAGAAAAAAACCCTGATTTTACTAAGAAAATCCTAAAACAAGGAGCAGGACAAGTAAGAAAAATTGCGAGTAAAAAGATGGAAGAAGTGAGAGAGAAAATTGGGGTTTTAGATATATAATAATAGGAACGTTGCATCGCAACGTTCCTATAGAAATCGTAAAGCCAGCCCTCTTAAAAGGCTGGCTTTTGTATATTTAACAGAGGTAAACTACTCCAAGAATTCTCTTCTTTAATTAATTTCTCCTTTTCGTTCTTGTAATCCTGTTCCCGCAGGAATCAACTTCCCGATAATTACGTTTTCTTTTAATCCTTTCAAATGATCAACTGCGCCTGTTATTGATGCTTCTATTAAAACTCGAGCTGTTTCTTGGAAAGATGCAGCTGAAAGAAAACTTCCTGTAGTAAGAGCTGCCTTAGAAATACCTAAAATTAAATCTTGACTTTCAATAGGTTTTTTACCTTTTTTCTTTAAATCTTCATTAAGTCTCACAAGCCTACTCTTATCTACAATATCCCCTACTAAAAAATCAGAGTCGCTTGGATCTTTAATCAAAGCACGGGATAGCATTTGGCGGATTATCACTTCTATGTGCTTGTCATTAATATCCTGCCCCTGTCCTTTGTAAACTGCCTGAATTTCCTTTAAGACATACTCTTGACAAACGCTAGGTCCAGTAAGTTTAAAGAGTTTTTTAAGATCAACGGGCCCCTCGGTAAGCTTCTCTCCAAGAGTGACTAAATCACCATTCTTTACAAGAAGATTTACTTCTTCCGAAATAGAATAGGTTTTTTCGTCCTGGCCCTCTTTAACTATAGAAAGTCTATCTTTTTCTTTTCTGACAATGCCGCTGATTTTTACTTTTACCTCCTCATTCTTACTATTTATCCCCAAAACCTTCCCTTTTTTTACTTTATCTCCATTTTTAACAAGAATTCTTACAATAGTTTCTTTGCCTTCTCCTTTTTTCTTTTTGCCAAGGCAGTACTCCTCTTTTTGAATACCTGGGGAGAAAACACGAATTTCTCTTATATCTTTTCCTTCAATTATTTCTACAAGACCACTTATTTCAGAAACTACAGCTTCATTTTTTGGGGTTCGCACCTCAAAAAGCTCTTCTACTCTAGGAAGGCCTTGCAATACATCTGCTGCTGCTGCTGCGCCACCTTTGTGTTTACTTCCTAAAGTAAGCTGAGTACCAGGTTCTCCAATCGCCTGAGCAGCAATAATACCTACAGCAGTTCCTATTTTTACTAACTTGTTTTTGCCAAGATCCCAACCATAACATCTACTGCAAAGGCCACCTTCTGTTTTGCACTCTAGAATAGATCTTGCATGTACTTTTTTTACCAACTTCTTGTCGATTTCTAGAGCTTCCTTACTATCAATGATCTCATCCTTGTGGCAGATGATTCTTTTTGGATCTTTTGGATCTACAATATCCTTAAGAGCCATTCTCCCTCTCACTCTTTCTCCCAAACTTGACCCTAACCCACTAGATTCTCTTAAGGTTACTTCCATACCAGTGGTATCACCACAATCTTCTTCTTTAATTACTAAATCCTGAGCAACATCAGCCATTCTTCTTGTCAAGTATCCCGCATCAGCAGTTCTTAAGGCAATATCTGTCATGCCTTTTCTAGAACCGTGACTTGATAAAAAGTATTCAAACGCAGAAAGACCCTCTTTAAAACAACTTCTTATGGGAAGTTCTAATATTCTGCCTGTAGGACTCACCATAAGTCCTTTCATACCTAGAACCTGATTAATCTGACTCCAAGAACCACGAGAACCAGAATCCACCATTGCGAATACCGAACCATCTTCTGGTAAAGAAGTCCTTACTGCTTCTTCTACTTTCTTTTCAGTATTAAACCAAATTTCAATCGTTTTATCATAACGTTCGTCTTCTGTAAGCAGTCCATCACGATATTCTTGATCTACTTTTTTAACTTCCTTATCAGCTTCTTTTAGAATACTAGTCTTCTCATCCGGTACTATAAGGTCATCCTCTCCCCAGCTTAATCCTGTCATGGTAAGAGATTCAAATCCTAGGTCTTTTACTTTATCTACCAATTTGCCTGTCCCTTTAACACCAAACATAAAATACACTTCACTAATTACCTTGTTAATTTCGGATCTATCCATTGTTTTATTAAGAAACTGAATTTCAGTGGGCAAAATCTGATTAAAAATAACTCTTCCAATACTTGTCTCTGTAAGCTCTTCTTTTCCTCGAAAGGCATAATTTTTTATTCTTACTTTTACTTTTGCTTGAACATCAGCTTTACCGAGACTATATGCAGTAATTGCCTCTTCAGGCGAAGAGAATATTTTACCTTCCCCTAAAGCACCTTCTCTAATACTTGTCAGCAAGTAACATCCTAAGACAATATCTTTATCGGCAGTGGTAATAGGATTTCCTGATGCAGGTTTTAATAAATTTAATCTAGCATTCACAATCTCCTTAGCTTCCTTTCTTGCTTGCAAAGTAAGAGGAAGATGAACTGCCATCTGATCACCATCAAAATCTGCATTAAAAGCTTTACAAACCATAGGATGAAGTTCAATTGCCTTACTTTCAATAAGGCGAGGTCTAAATGCTTGGATGCCAAGACGATGCAATGTAGGTGCACGATTTAAAAGTACAAAGCAGTTCTTGCTAACTCTTTCAAGTTTATCCCAAATACAAGGATCTCCATCTTCTATCAATTTGCTTGCGGATCTCACATTATGAGCAAAACCATCTTCTATGAGCTCGTGAATAATAAAGGGTTTAAAAAGCTCTAAGGCCATCATTTTAGGAAGTCCACATTCTCCAAGAGTAAGCTTTGGCCCCACAACAATTACTGAACGACCAGAATAATCTACTCTTTTGCCTAAGAGATTTTGTCGGAAGCGTCCTTGCTTTCCTTTTAACATGTCAGCAAGGCTTTTCAATTTTCTTCTCTGTCCTGTGGATGCAGGAACTTCCTTAGAATGCCTTGCGCTATTATCTAAGAGAGCATCAACCGCTTCTTGGAGCATTCTTTTCTCATTTCTAGTGATTACATCTGGCGCACCAATTTCCATAAGTTTCTTAAGTCTATTATTACGATTTACTACTCTCCTATAAAGATCATTAAGATCAGAAGTAGCGTAGCGTCCTCCATCAAGTTGAACCATGGGTCTTAAATCAGGAGGAATTACAGGAACCATCGTAAGACACATCCACTCGGGACGTATTTTTGCCTTTAGCATTCCCTGAACAAACTTTAATTTCTTCATGAGCTTTCTCCTCTGAACCTGAGGAGTTTTTGCAATTTGAGCAATTAAATCCTCTTCTATTGTTTTTAAATCCATTCTCTCTAGTAATTTTCTTATTGCCTCAGCTCCAATTCCTGCTTTAAAAACCTGTCCATACTTCATAGAAAGATCTCTAAAAGAAAGCTCAGAAATAATTTTCTCCTCTTCTAGCTCTTGAACTTCCTTCATGGCGTCCTCTTTTGCTCGTTTTATCTCTTTTAATTGCTTAAGCATCCTATCATCAAGCATTTTCTTTTCTTCAAGGGGCGCTGTCTTTTTATTCTCTTTACTTTTTTGAGCAAAAGTGGCAAACTTCTCTTTCTGTACCTTCTTTCTAAGAATCTCAAATTCAGATCTTGCCTCCCTATTTCTTTTCTTGTATTCTTTTTCAATATCATGAAGAGCTCTTCTTTTAGCTTCCTGATCCACGTCAGTAACAATATAACTTGCAAAATAGACAACCTTTTCTAGTTGCTGAACAGTAAGGTCTAATACTGCTCCTATCCTAGAAAAAGGCATGCCTCTTAAAAACCAAATGTGAGCCACAGGGGTAGCAAGTTTAATATGACCCATTCTTTCTCGTCTTACTATTGATCTTGTAACTTCCACTCCACATTTATCACAAATAACACCTTCATATCTCATCCTTTTATATTTTCCGCAGTAACACTGCCAGTCTTTTATAGGCCCAAAAATACGCTCACAAAAAAGACCATCTTTTTCAGGCTTCTGGGTTCGATAATTAATGGTTTCTGGTCTTAGAACTTCTCCATTTGACCATTCCAAAATTTTCTTTGGCGACGCAAGTCTAAGCCTTATCGCAGAAAAATTACTTAATTGTTCTTTGATCGTGGCCATAAAAATATGCTAAATAAATATAAATTGTTGCAGACGAATATTGGTCTTATTTATTGAAAAAGAATCAAGAATCATAAAGCTAAATTTCAAATCCCAAATTACAAATCCCAAACAAATTCCAATATCAAAATTCCAATTTCAAAACACGCCAGACTGCTCTTGTTTTGAATTTTGAAAATTGAAATTTAAATATTGTTTGTTATTTAGTGCTTGATATTTGGAATTTTCCGCCAAAGCGGATGGTGTTTGAAATTTTATCCACTAGTGCCTAGTCTC
>PFNU01000017.1 GCA_002792135.1 bacterium (Candidatus Torokbacteria) CG_4_10_14_0_2_um_filter_35_8
ATAGAGCTTAATATTGATAAGCTTTTAAAACTAGATAAAGAAAGAAGAGATCTAATCTCTAAGAGTGACAAATTAAAGGCAGAAATGAATAAAAAGGCAAAAACAAAGCCAAGCCCTGAAGAAATTAAAAAATTAAGAAAACTCAGTAACGGTATCAAGAAATTAGATCAGGATGTTAAGAAAGTAGAAAAAGAATATGATTCTTTAATGCTTTTAGTGCCAAATATTTATTCTGAAGATACACCAGTTGGTTCTGATGAGAGCAGTAACAAAGAAGTATATAAATGGGAAGAGCCAACTAAATTCGATTTTAAGCCAAAAGACTATATTCAGCTAGGAAGAGATCTTGATATTATAGACTTAGAGGCTGGTGCGAAAACTTCTGGATATCGTGGTTATTATTTAAAGAATGAAGCTGCCCAGCTGCATTTTGCTGTCCTGTGGTATGCTTTCAATAAAATAATCAAAAAAGGATTTACTCCGATGGTGCCACCAACTCTACTGCGAGAGTTTGCTCTGATCGGAAGTGGTCATTTTCCAACAGGGAAAGAAGATGTTTATCAAATCGGTAACCCTGGACGTTTAGCTAACGGCACTAGCATTAAAAATCCTATCTTTCTTGCTGGTACTTCAGAACCGTCGCTTTTAGCTTATTATGCCGGCAAGACTTTTAAAGAAGAAGAATTACCAATTAAACTCTGCGGCTTTTCCCAATGCTATAGATCAGAAGTAGGAAGCTACGGTAAAGACATAAAAGGCCTTTATAGAATTCATGAATTTATGAAGGTAGAACAAGTAGTTTTATGCAGAAATGATCTTAAAGAGTCTAATGGCTGGCTGGAGAAGTTTAGAGAAATTGCACAAGAAATATTAAAAGATCTAAAATTGCCACATAGAGTAATTCAAATCTGTACTGGCGATATGGGAGTTGGTAAATATAAAATGTACGATATTGAAACCTGGATGCCGTCTAGAAATGGATACGGAGAAACTCATTCTGACTCTAACTTGACAGATTGGCAAACACGTAGGTTAAATATTAAGTATAAAACTAAAAAAGGAAAAGTTAAACTTGCTCATGCCTTAAACAATACTGTAATTGCGTCTCCTAGGATTTTAATTGCAATTTTAGAAAATTATCAACAAAAAGATGGGAGTATTGTTATTCCTAAGGTTTTGAAAAAGTATGTGGGGAAGGATAGGATTGAGAGAAGAAAATAATTAGCTAAAGTTAAATAGCAATGAGCTATGCTAGATTTCTTAAGACAAGTAATTAAACCAAAATATGAGCCATTGAATCGGGTGGAGGTTTTGAGTCAAAACTTGGTTGATAATTATAATTATTTAAAAGGACTTCAGCCGGGAGCGGAAATTTGGCCGGTTTTGAAGTCCAATGCTTATGGTCATGGGCTAAAAGAAATTTGCAAGATTTTAAAACACACTGATGTTAAGATGGTGGTAGTTGACTCTTACCCAGAAGCACAAGTGGTTTATAAATATTTGAAACAGGCGAAAGTTTTAATTTTGGGAGAGATGCCTTATGAAGTATACAAGTATTGTAAATTTGATAGGACTGAATTTGTGATTTATAATACAGAAACACTGAAGTATCTAAGTACAGAAACATTAAAACACAAAAATACTAGAGCACGAATACATCTTTTTATAAATACTGGGATGAATAGGGAAGGAGCTCAAAAGGGGAAGTTAGATAAGTTAATCGAGTTAATTAAGAAAAATTCAAGTAAGATTGAGTTTACCGGTTTGTGTTCGCATTTGGCATCGGCAGATACTGTTTCTAACTTAAATAAAAAGCAGGAGAAAAATTTTTTTGAGGCTTTAAAGTATGTAGAAGAGCGAGGACTAAAGCCAAAATGGGTGCATTTGGGAAATTCAGCCGGGGTATTTATTTTAGATAATAAGAGACTAAATGCTTTTCGGGTTGGACTTGGTTTTTATGGTTACAATATTTTTAATAAAAATCACCCCGATTATAAGAGAGCGCAAGAACTAAAGCCGGCTTTGCGAGTTACGTCTGAAGTTGTGGTAGTGCAGGACTTAGAGCCGGGCGATAAAGTATCTTATAATGAAACTTTTACGGTAGATAAACCTATAAGAACAGCAGTTATTCCTTTTGGTTATACAGAGGGACTAGATAGACGCCTATCAAATAAAGCTAAATTTAAAGTTAAAGCAAAAGATAAAGAATTTTATGCCAAGGTTGCCGGCAGGGTATGTATGAATCTGACGGTACTTAATTGTGGACATAAAAAGGTTAAAATTGGTGATAAGATAGAAGTAATCTCGGAAAATCCAGATGCCCTAAATTCGGTGCAGAATTTGGTAGAGATAATGGAGACAATTCCGTATGAGTTATTAGTAAAACTTAATTTAGGAATTAGACGTGTGGTGATTTGAATATACGCTACGATTAATTATAAAATTGTTGTTAGACTTAATCCTGGAGTTTTCGAGAATTTATAAATAAAAAACTCTCCTAACCGGTTATACACTAACTAGGTAGAGGAGTTTGGTTGAGAAGTTTGAGTACCTTCGGCCAAAGAAATTACTTCTTCTTCGGCCAGAACACTGCTGCAGTTGTTATTGCTATTGCCCTCCCACCGATGAGGCCACCGATGATGGCGATAGCGAGTGCAACAACAAGGAAGTTCAAAATTTTCACCTTCTTTCTATGTAGATTTGCTAAGATCATAACATGACATTTCCTGTATGCCAATGGATGATAAAAAACTTAAAATAGCAATAATTTTTGGAGGACGCTCAGGGGAGCATGAGGTTTCGATTGTTTCTGCTATGTCGATTATGAAAGCA
>PFNU01000146.1:0-1081 GCA_002792135.1 bacterium (Candidatus Torokbacteria) CG_4_10_14_0_2_um_filter_35_8
ACTTTACCCAACCCTTCGACACGACCTCGCGGGGGCGAGTTAAAATCCTTTCATTGTTTGTATACAGCTTTCAGCTCGGCAGTAGCCTTCGAGGCCAAAAAGGCCCCTGAATGAAAGCTGGGTCTTAGATACACAAACACTACAAGGATTTTTATTTTTTAATTTCTTTTGTAGCTGCCGCAAGTTTTACTAAACCTTCATGATATTTTTCTTTTGAGAAAATATATTCCCCAACTATTGATCGTTGGTTATTCTTTTCCATTGAAAAAAACTCTTCATAATTAAAAAGACATGGTGGGTAATCATTATTATCAATCGTCAATAAGTGAACCCTCCCTGCAAACTGATTCAATATAGCGGCGTTTATAACATCAATATAATGAATCTGATTTGGTTGCACCTTATTCGCATGATATATCTGCGCTATTTGTAAAATATCATCATCAAATTTATTCTGCGGTAAAACCGTAACATCGAGTATATTAAGTAACTCTTCCCGTTTTTGTTTTACATCAGCGCTAACTGCCGATCTTAAAAACTCAAACTTTATGCCCTCATGAATTAAAAAAACAGGTTGATATTTTATATTAAGTTCATTGTAAAAATTAAAGAAGATATTACTATCTTCTGTCCCTTTAATCAATAAACAGGTATCTATTAAAAAATACCTTAAGACTCTTGTGTAGCCTGTTTTTCCAGCCATTCTTGCTGCTTAGCTTCTAGATGCTTCAACTCCCTAAGAACTTCCTTTAACCTCTTAGTGTCCACCTTTTTTGGTTCTGGCAGATTATTTTTTTCCATATTTATCTCCCTTTGTCCTTAGTTAATATTATTATATAGCCTTTTAAACACTTGCGCCATCTCTGCAATTTAGGCTCACAAATATACTACAAACAAAGGCGTTGTCAACTTTCTATGGGTGACTTACCTTTTTTATTTATTAACGGACAAATTTCTTAACTTTCTTTTATGTTTCCTTAAAACACTTTCCTCTAATTTGATTAATTCAGTAGAATCTTTAACTACCTCTTCTGAGATTGCAACTAACAGGTGGTGCCAGCTTTTATTACTAGACTCTGGC
>PFNU01000146.1:1895-2650 GCA_002792135.1 bacterium (Candidatus Torokbacteria) CG_4_10_14_0_2_um_filter_35_8
TATTGTTAAATTGATAGGTGTAATCAGAATTGTTATTATAGTTAGGACTTCTCTCAGTATTGTCAACGAGATGAAACGTGTCAGTAGAATATCTCATAGGTGTCTTAGTACAATATTCACGTGCCTGGATACATTTATATAAATCACATGGTAAATCACCTTTATAACCTTCTATCTTTATCGTAGGCGTAAGAGCATCCATACCAGTAACTTTATTTATATATGTCTCATTAGCTCCTATAAGGTCCATGCCGTCACCTATCCATTCTAATACTACAGACCATTCGAGTTTATCTTTGAAGCCATAATCCTGATGTAGTTTCTCTAATATACGTTTATATGACACATATTTTCCGTTTAACATAACTATTTATTAAATATATTATCGAACATAGAACCTTTTATCTTCTTTAAAATTTTATTTTTTATATCATCATCTTTTTCTGATGTGTCTTCTGATATATCTTCTGATGTGTCTTCTATCTTATCTACATCTATCAACTCTTTAGAATAATAGACTTTTTCTTTACTATTTTCTTTCTCTTGTAATAAAATTTTATCATCACTAGACACATTTCTTTTAGTCATCTTATAGATATAACCATTATCTATCTTTACTATTTCTATCGTTGTAGAAATGTTGTTCTCTCTTAATGTTTTTGTTTCTGAATATTCCGAATTATCAATGTACATAATATTTATTTTTTATTTAATTTCTTATCTCTACTCCTCTTATTATAGTACCTTTGCTACGT
>PFNU01000024.1:0-818 GCA_002792135.1 bacterium (Candidatus Torokbacteria) CG_4_10_14_0_2_um_filter_35_8
ACTGATGAAAAAAATAAATATATCATTGATAAAAATAAACTTAATATAAAAGGTTCTTTTAAAGAGTTAGTACAACATTATAAGGGTAAGCAAGAGGAGGCTCAAAATATAGGTAGGGTGATGCACAAATATCTGGAATATTATGCTATGAAAAGACCTGAGATACTTCTGGAGATGGAAAAGATAGAGAGAGAGATGGGATTAACGAAAAAAGATATAGCATTATATAGAGAGGTAGCTAAGAATTTCTATGATAAAAATATAGCACTACTATTAAAAGGCAAAGATTATATGACGGAGTTAGTTGTCATCTTACCTGGGTTAAAGATGGCTTTCAATGATGGCACAAATGACGTACAAGGGAGTATAGCAGGTGCTTTAGATATTGTCATAAAGACACGTGGAGGACATATATATAAACTTATAGACTATAAGACAGGATATCTTAAAACAGATGATATCTCACATGGTGTTATAAATTATTCAAAAGATAAGAAGGATAATACTATGATGTTATATAATAACTCTTATACTATGGCTATGCTTAAAGTAGTATTAAATGCACTACAGTTCAAAGCTTCAGTAGATAGAGATGCGAGATTTGAAGATATAGCATTATATAAGATGAACATAGAAAAAGGTAACGATATAAGGAAATATTCTCTTATGGATACTACCTTCTCTGGAAACACTAATGAGTTATCAAAATATCTACATGCTTTAGAGAACTTTTTTAAAGAAGAACATTTTGAATATTGGAAAGAAAACAAAGATTTATTTGATGCTGAAAAATATATAGCGCCCCAGGAAGAGGTGAG
>PFNU01000024.1:885-1429 GCA_002792135.1 bacterium (Candidatus Torokbacteria) CG_4_10_14_0_2_um_filter_35_8
AGAAAGATGGGGGACAGGGCTACCACTGATGGTTATGAAGAAGAAAAGATAAGTAACAAAGATATGGAAGAATATTATAACATAAATAAGAAGATAAAACTTCTTATAAATAATATAACATATAACATTTCTGGTACACATCCTTTTTTTACGGCTATGCAAAAGGGGTTAGGGTTTTTAGAGACATGGATGTTGGGGATACAAGACAAGAGTCATCCATTGTTACAGGTGTTAAACAGGTTTTATGGACAGAGGGCTTTTGAATATAATAAAGAGAGGGACCTGCTGACAAACGAATATAAACGTCGTCTTTCAAAAGTCATGAAGAAGACTGCTATACATATAGGGGTAAGTTATAAGGATATATATGCTTTTTTATGGAATAAGAGAGAAGGTAATGAAGATAATATGGTTAAAGGTGGTGAATATCTCACTACATGGAAAGATGGCAAATGGGATACTCTTACAGCAGAACAAAAAGACTTCGCTAACTATCACAGGTGGACATTACGGTATCATCTCTTTGCTACCATGAATCCGCAGC
>PFNU01000024.1:1822-1964 GCA_002792135.1 bacterium (Candidatus Torokbacteria) CG_4_10_14_0_2_um_filter_35_8
ACACAGCATTAAAAAAGAGATATTTCGATGATGTACATAATCTGTCTATAGCTATAAAATATATTATAGAAGATCTCAACAGTGTAAAAGATTCTAAAAAGTTGTCTTATCTCAATACTTATGTAAAAGAGTTTGCTAAACA
>PFNU01000024.1:1984-2126 GCA_002792135.1 bacterium (Candidatus Torokbacteria) CG_4_10_14_0_2_um_filter_35_8
ATGAGTTCCATGCTAATGCTAAAAGAATAATAGCTGCAAAGAATGCTGTATCTTTCACTGCTTTAGTATTAAGGATATTAGCACCTTTGAGGACAGGTATAGGACAAGAGTTACAAGTATTGACGAGAAGTGTAGCAGGTGA
>PFNU01000024.1:2150-2246 GCA_002792135.1 bacterium (Candidatus Torokbacteria) CG_4_10_14_0_2_um_filter_35_8
GATGGGGATAGATAAACGGAATATAGACACATCTTTCAGTCATGTAGGAAGGATAACGAGGAATATAGTAAAATATCAAAAAGATTTAGTCTTTAC
>PFNU01000024.1:2292-2499 GCA_002792135.1 bacterium (Candidatus Torokbacteria) CG_4_10_14_0_2_um_filter_35_8
ATGGGAAATATAGAGAACATAAAAAAACTGCTCTTTTTTATTTGGCATAATCAATTTTCTGATTTTTACAGAAAAAAATATGAGGCAGCCGGTTTAAAAGAAAAAGATATTTTAAATCCGGGGAATTTTGATAAATTGCCATTTTTAACTCGCCAGGAGATAGAGTCTGTTTCGCCGGATAAACATCTAATCCCGGTTCAGGCAAAA
>PFNU01000109.1 GCA_002792135.1 bacterium (Candidatus Torokbacteria) CG_4_10_14_0_2_um_filter_35_8
AGAAAATGGCAAGATAGATGGATTAAAGAAAAGATTTATCAGGTGGATTTAGATAAGGCAGAAAAACCTTTTTATAATCTAATGATGTTTCCTTATCCAAGTGCTGAAGGACTTCATATTGGCAACATGTATGCTTTTGTCCATAGTGATACTTATGGTCGTTTTATGCGACTTAAAGGATACGATGTTTTTGAGCCGATTGGGCTTGATGGATTTGGAATCCATTCAGAAAATTATGCAATTAAGATTGGTGAACATATTAGAGATGTATCAAAAAGAACCGAAAAGCATTTTTATGAGCAATTACATATGATTGGTAACCAATATGACTTTGACAGGACGGTTGAAACTTATAAACCAGATTATTATAAATGGACACAGTGGCTTTTTCTAAAAATGTATGAGAAAGGACTTGCTTATCGTAAAAAAGCAGATGTAAATTGGTGTCCAAGTTGTAAAACGGTGCTTTCTGATGAACAAGTTATTTCTGGGAAGTGCGAGCGTTGTGAGAGTGAGGTTCAAAAAAAACAAATGGAGCAGTGGTTTTGGAAAATTACTGATTATGCCGAGAAGCTTCTTAGAAATTTAGAGTGGATTGACTGGTCGGAGGATATAAAAACTACTCAAAAAAACTGGATAGGGAAGTCAGAGGGCGCATTAATTAAATTTCCAATTTCCAATTCCCAATGCCCAATTAATTCCGAGCATTCTAAGTCTCAAAACATAGATTATGTAGAAGTGTTTACCACACGGCCAGATACGCTATTTGGTTGTACTTATATGGTTGTTTGCCCAGAGCATGAACTTTTGGAAGTTCAAAAAGCGAAAATAAAAAATCCAAAAGAGATTATAGAGTATGTTAAAAAATCGAAAAATAAGACAGAGGTTGAGAGAACTGATTTGAGTAAGAAGAAAACTGGAGTGAAGCTTGAAGGAATTTCTGCTGTAAATCCAGTAAATAATAAAAGAATTCCTATTTTTGTTGCCGACTATGTTTTAGCAGGATATGGAACTGGTGCAATTATGGCTGTACCTAGCCATGATGAAAGGGATTATGAATTTGCGAAGAAGTTTGATGTGCCGGTTACTTGCGTGATTAAACCAAATTTTATCAGTGATTTTGTCCTAAGAAAAACCGTTTCAGATACTGGGGAAGATGAGATTTCTGGGGAAGTTTTGGTTTATTGGCCAGAGAAGGAGAGTCCAGAGGAAGCATTTAATAGAAAGGTTAAGGAAATAGTTGCTGGTAGGCAGTGTTATACAGGAGAAGGTACTTTAATTAATTCTGATAATTTTAGTGGGATGGATTCTAAAAAAGCAAAAGATGAAATTACCAAATGGCTTTCGAAAAAGGGTATGGCTGAAAAGAAAGTAAATTACAAGCTTCGTGATTGGTGTATTTCTCGTCAAAGATACTGGGGGCCGCCAATTCCTATGATAGAATGTGAAAAATGTGGTTGGGTCCCAGTTCCTGAAAAAGATTTACCAGTTTTGCTTCCTGATGTGGATGATTTTCTTCCAGATGGTTCTGGGAAAGGCCCTTTAAACAAGGTAAAAGAATTTGTAAATACCATTTGTCCTAAGTGTGGAGGTCGTGCAAAGAGGGAAACTGATGTATCAGATCCTTTTGTGGACTCTTGCTGGTATTTTATGCGTTATCCTTGTACAGAGTTTTCAGATAAAGCAGTTGATAGACAGAGACTGAAGAAATGGATGCCAGTTGATATGTACATTGGCGGCAAAGAACACAGTGTTTTGCATTTGCTGTACTCTCGTTTTGTAACCATGGTTTTATGCGAATTAGGTTATGTACCAGAAGAAGAGCCATTTAAGAAGTTTCGGGCCCATGGACTTTTAATTAAAGATGGTGCAAAAATAAGCAAGTCTAAGGGAAACATTGTCAACCCTGATGAATTGATTGAAAAGTTTGGTGCTGATACAGTGAGACTGTATCTAATGTTCTTGGGCGACATGAGACAAGGTGGTGATTGGAGAGACACAGGAATTGCAGGAGAGAGTAGGTTTTTAAAGAAAGTTTGGAATTTAAGTGGGAGGGTTAAAGATGTTAAGTCTAGTAAAGAATCTTTAGTTAAAGTACATAAGACGATTAAGAAAGTAACTAAAGAGCTAGAAAATCTAAGATTTAATACCTCAATTGCAGCGCTTATGGAGCTTAATAACTTTTTATCAAACCAAGAGAAAATAGCAAAAGAAGATTTTAAAATTTTAATAAAACTACTTTCTCCTTTTGCGCCTCATATCACAGAGGAACTCTGGGAGAAAGTAGGGGAGAAGTTTAGTATATTTACTTCTTCCTGGCCAAAGTTTGATCCTAAATTAGTAGAGGAAAGGATAATTGATTTACCTGTACAGATTAACGGTAAAATGAGAGGAAATGTTAAGATTAATGCTGGAGTAGGGGAAGATGAAGTTAAGAAGAAAGTTGTAGAAAGTGATAAATTTAAGAAATATTTTGAAGGTAAAAAGATCAAAAAAGTAATTTTTGTGAAGAATAGGATTGTTAATTTTGTGGTGGGATAAACTACTATACCAGCAAAGCCGACTTTAGTCGGCCATTTTAAAGTATTATTAAAAAAAGAAGACCCTTCATTTATAGAGAGAGTACTAATCGAAAAACGAAGGGCTTTTTAGTAGATTGGACCCAAGCATACGGCTTGTCATTCTATTAGTTTTATTCTTATTAAGAAACTGTCTCCAGTTTCTGAT
>PFNU01000133.1 GCA_002792135.1 bacterium (Candidatus Torokbacteria) CG_4_10_14_0_2_um_filter_35_8
GATTTTTTGTTTTATATAATAAATTTTGTATTTTTAATTTTTAATTTTGAATCATTTTTATGGTTAAAAAAATTGGGTTTGATAATGAAAAATACCTAAAAGAGCAAAAACAAGCTATACTTAAAAGAATGAAGAAATTCAATGGTAAGTTATACCTCGAGTTTGGAGGTAAAATTCTATATGACTACCATGCCTCACGAATTCTACCCGGATTTGATCCCGCTGTAAAAATTAAGCTTTTGCAAGAATTAAAAGATAAAGCAGAAGTCATACTCTGTGTATGTGCAAAAGATATCGAAAAAAAGAGAATAAGAGAAGATTTTGGTATTACTTATGATGCTAATGTCCTCAAAATGATTGACGACTTTAAAAAGCGAGATATAGAAGTATCAGCAGTAGTAATAACTCGCTTTGACAATCAACCAGCTGCTAAAATTTTCAAAAACAAGCTTAAAAGACGAGGTGTAAAAGTTTATACACACAAACCTATTAAAGGATACCCCAATGATATAGATTTGATAGTAAGCGACAAGGGCTATGGAGCTAATGAATATATTAAAACTAAAAAACCTCTCATTATAGTCACAGCTCCTGGCGCAGGTAGTGGCAAATTAGCCACTTGTTTATCTCAATTATTTCATGACCATAAGAGAGGCAAAAAATCTGGATATGCAAAATTTGAAACCTTCCCTGTATGGGACATGCCCCTAAAGCATCCTGTAAACATCGCTTACGAAGCCTCTACTGCTGATATAGGCGATTTTAACCTCATAGATTCTTTTCATTTAAAAGCTTGCAAGCAAAAAGTTGTTAACTTTAACCGAGATATAGAAATATTTCCCGTGCTTAGAGAAATTCTAAAAAAGATAATGGGAAAAGAAGTATACAATTCCCCCACTGATATGGGAGTAAATTACGTCAAGTCCGGTATGATAAATGACAGCATTATAAAAGAAGCTTCAAAACAGGAAATTATTAGAAGGTATTTTAGATACTCCTGTGAGTATGCCAAAGGAACTACAAGTAGAGGCACCATTAAGCGAGTAGAACGTATGCTTAAGGAACTCAATATCAAACCAGAAGATAGGAAAGTTGTCATACCAGCAAGAAAAGCAGCAATGGAAGCAAGAAAGAAGAAAAAAGGGAATAAAGGCATCTTCTGTGGTGGAGCAATAGAATTAAATAATGGTACAATCGTAACAGGAAAAAACTCGCCACTAATGCATGCATCTTCAAGCCTTATTTTAAATGCAGTTAAAACTCTCGCTAAAATTCCTGACGAAACACATCTACTATCCCCAACAATAATAAAATCAGTGGAAGAGTTTAAGGAAAGTATCCTAGAAACAAAAGCCATAAGTCTAGATCTTGGAGAAACACTAATTGCTCTTAGTATCAGTGCTGCCACAAATCCTACTGCCCGGCTAGCAATGGAAAAATTAAAAGACCTACGTAGTAGTGAAGTACATCTAACTCACATACCTACTCCAGGTGATGAAGCAGGACTAAAGAAACTTGGTGTAAACTTAACTAGTGACCCAGAATTCTCTACCAAAGACTTATTTGTAGTATAAAACATAGAAAACAAAAGTATTCCATCAGAACATCTCTATATTTAATTCAATACAAAAAAGACGAAACCCAAGTTTTCGCCTTTTTTTGTTATTTATAGAAAAGTTAATCTAATTTCTTCTTCAAAATCTCTGCCGCAGCCTGTGGATCTGCTTTCCCTTTTGTTTTAGCCATCACTTGACCAATAAGATAAGAAATTGCATTTTTACTACCTGCTTTGTAATCTGACACCACTTTTTCGTTTTCAGAAATAACTTTGTCAATGACAGGGAAAAGTTCAGATTCATCGCTTACTTGAGCAAGATTTTCTTCTTCAATAATCACTGAGGGATCTTTCCCAGTATCAAGCATCCTCTCTAAAAGCTTCTGACCACCAGTAGAAGAAATTTTCCTCTCATGAATAGCAACAATAAATTCTGCAAAATTCTCTGCTGTAATCTTAGCATCCAAGATAGCTAAATTTCTGTCTTTAAGCAACCTAGAAAGCTTAGACAAAACCCAGTTGCAGGTAAGCTGCACTGTTCTCCTTTTACATCCTGGGCCATGACCACCTTTTGTAGAAAGCCATTCTACAGCTTCTGATGCTGATCTCTCAAAAAAATCAGCCAAATCTTTGTTAGAAGTTAATATTTTAGCATCCTTCTCAGTAAGATTATATTCTTCTATAAATCTTGCTAGCCTTGCATCTGGCATTTCTGGTAAGGTGTTTTTTATTTTTCTAATTTCCTCTTTTGCTATTTTTAGAGGAGGGAGATCGGGTTCAGGAAAATAGCGATAGTCATGAGCAGACTCTTTCTCTCTTTGAGAAAAAGTCTTCTTCGCAACCTTGTCCCAACCTCTTGTCTCCTGAATAAGTTTACCACCATTTTTCAACTCTTGGGTTTGTCTTTTTATCTCATAGATAACTGCATCTTCAACTGCCCTAAAAGAGTTAAGGTTTTTAATCTCAGCTTTAGGATTAAGTTTATACTTACCAATTGGTTTTACCTCTTCATTCTCTATCTTAAATTTATCCCTTTCCTGTACTGAAATATTAGCTTCACAACGCATTTCTCCCTTCTCCATATCAGCTCTTGATACCTCAAGGTAACGTAAAATTAACTGATATTTTTTACAAAACTCCTGCACTTCTTCCACGCTCTCCATATCCGGATTAGTCACAAGCTCCATTAAAGGTGTTCCCGCTCTATTATAGTCAACAAGGGAGTAGCTAGCAGAAGGAAGGTGGACAAGCTTTCCTGTATCTTCTTCCAGATGAATTCTAGTAATACCAATTTTTTTGCCCGATGAAAGTATTAAATAACCATTTTCAGTCAAGGGCTGATCATACTGGCTAATTTGGTAACCTTTTGGAAGATCTGGATAAAAATAATTTTTCCTATCGAATTTGCTAAAAGAGGGAACCTTACAATTTAAGGCAAGTCCTGTTTTAATAGTACATTTAATAGCATCTTCATTGATAGCAGGCAAAGTTCCAGGAAACCCCATACAAATAGGACAACAAACAATATTTGGTTCAATTTCTCTTAAAACCCCATCCTTATCCTTTTTCCAAACTACATTATCACATCCACAAAACATCTTGCTCTTAGTTGCAAGTTCGGCATGAATTTCAAGACCGATTACGGGTACATAGTTAGACATATATTTATTCGGTGATAATTGCTATAGAGCGAACTTATTCTATAAAATCCTAAATTCCAATTTCTAAGCACTAAACAAATCCTAATATCCAAATTCAAAATTCAAAACAAATCATTTTAGATTTTGGTCATTTGAATTTTGGATTTGTTTAGCCCGTAGGACGGGCTTTAGGATTTCGGATTTAGTGCTTAGGATTTCAAGTTGCTGGTGTCTAACTTTGGTTTCCTCTTATACCAACCTGTCGTCTGTTCATAGACATATGCTAAATTCAATACTCTTTTCTCATCAAAATAATTCCCCATGATTTGCAAGCCCACTGGCAAATCTTCAGAAAAACCGCAAGGTATACTTATCGCAGGAATTCCTGCCATTGCTGCTGCACTCATAAAGATATCTTCAAGATACATTTGTAAAGGATCGGATGTCTTCTCCCCTATTTTGAATGGTACATGAGAAGAAACTGGAGTGATTAGTAAATCAACCTCTCTCAAAACTTCCTCAACCTCTTTTTTAATCACAGTCCTTACTTTTTGTGCTTGAAGGTAATAAGCATCGTAATAGCCCGCGGAGAGCGCATAAGTTCCAATCATAATTCTTCTTTTCGCCTCCGCTCCAAAACCTTCCTTTCTTGATTTAGTATAAACTTCTAAAAGGCTATCTGCATTTTTAGAAGAATAACCATATTTAATTCCGTCAAAACGAGCAAGATTAGCACTTACTTCACAAGGGGTAATGATATAGTAACAAGCTACAGCATATTGAGAATGTGGAAGAGAAACTGTTTTTACTTTAGCTCCTAGTCTTTCGAGAGTCTTAATAGCATCATCAGTGACTTTTCTTACCCCTTCCTCCATTCCATCTTCTACAAAAAATTCCTTTGGGAGTCCCAGCTTAAGATCTTTTATGGGTCTGTTTAAATACTTTTTATAATCATCAATCAACTTAATTGATGTTGTGGAATCTTTTTCGTCTTTTCCTGAAATTTCTTTGAGAACTATTGCTGTGTCTAAAACACTTTTAGCAATAGGACCTATAGTATCAGTAGAAGAAGTCATAGCTATAAGTCCGTAGCGCGATACTCTTCCATAGGTCGGTCGAATACCAACTACAGAGCAAAACGCAGCAGGAAACCTAACAGATCCTCCTGTATCAGTACCTAAAGAGTAAATACACATATCAGCTGCTGTTGCCGCAGCAGAACCACCTGACGATCCTCCAGGAACCCTAGATAAATCCCAAGGATTGTGGGTGGGAAAAAAATCAGAATTCTCAGTTGATGCTCCATGAGCAAAAGCATCACAGTTTGCCTTCCCTAAAATTACCCCTCCTTGTCTCTTTATAATCTTAACCACAGTAGCATCATAAGGAGGAATAAAATTTGCAAGAATATTTGAGCAGGCAGTAGTTTTAATATTCTCGGTACATAAAACATCCTTTACTGCAACTGGAATCCCTAAAAGCGGCTTATCAAGATCTTCTTTTTTTGCAATCTTCCTATCAGCCATATCTGCTTGCTTCAAAGCCTCTTCTTTCGAAACAGTAACAAAAGCTTTAATCTTATCATCAAATTTCTCAATCTGGGTAAGACAAGCCTGGGTAAGCTCACTTGAAGAAAACTTCTTTTTTCTCAAGCCATTGTGGGTTTCTGAAAGTGTTAAACTATTTAAACTGTTCTTAGAGTTTTTCATCTAATTAATGGACATGTGAATTAGAAAAGAATCAAGGATTAAGGATTTAAAATCACAAATCACAAATCTCAAATTACAAACAATATTTAAATTCCAATTTCCAAATCTAAAACGAGCGACTTCGTCATCCTGAGCGGATCCGCCGCAGTCCGCAGACGAAGGCGGAGGAGCGAAGAATCTCAACCTATCGGCACATATCTGATGTTGAGATCCTTCACTGCTCCGCGGCGGATTGTCCAGAATAACAGCAGTAGTAGCCTTATAGAAACAGTTTATGTAAGAAAAGTAATATATAATAGGCAAATTTCTAGTTCCCAGTAACCTAGTAGCCCTAATATCCTAATTAAAAACTTTTTTAACCTTGAGATACCCATCGTCCTTATCCGGAGCATTATCAAGTAATTTTTCTCTCTCAAGACTCTTTTCTATCTCATCCGGCCTAAATACATTTTTAACTCCTGTAACCTGAAAAGTAGGTCCAATCTTTTCAGTATCAACTTCTTTAAGTTTTTCTACATAATCCAAAATAGAAGAAAGTTCCC
The DNA here is from genome assembly GCA_002792135.1 of bacterium (Candidatus Torokbacteria) CG_4_10_14_0_2_um_filter_35_8. Taxonomy (GTDB): domain Bacteria; phylum Patescibacteriota. The sequence goes on from PFNU01000133.1 coordinate 5,447, forward strand.
TGCGAAATTTCTCAACTTCCTCTTTTGTAAGTTCTATTCTAGAAAGTTTTGCAATATGTTCTACTTCCTTCCTAGTTAACTTTGCCATAGACCTAGAATTAATACTTTAATTCTAAACTATCACATTATTTTCCTTTTATCAACCGCATAAAACCTTTCTCATTCAATATTTTAACGCCTAATTTTCTAGCTTTATCAAATTTTGAGCCTGGATCTTTTCCTGCTACTACAAAATCTGTATTTTTAGATACCGAGCTTGCAACACTGCCGCCTAAGTTTCTAATTTTCTCTTCTGTCTCATCACGAGTAAAACCTTTAAGTGTTCCTGTGACCACAAAGGTCTTTCCTAAAAGTGCGCTTGCTTTCTTTTTCTTTCCTTCATAAATAATACTAATACCTACCTTATTAAGCTTTTCTAGAAATTTAATATTGTTTCTATTTTTAAAATACTTATAAATACTTTGTGATGCTTTGGGCCCAAAACCAGGAATAGATTCTAAATTCTCTTGGGAAAGGCTTTTAAAAACTTTAAGATAATCTTTTAAGTTTGAAGTTGGCTTGGAAATCAAATTATAAATATGTTCTGCAAAAACCCTTGCTGCCTCTTCTCCTACATGTAGTATTCCTAAAGCAAAGAAGAGCTTTCCAAGTGATATTTTTTTGGAATTTTCAATTGCAGAAATAATATTAGATGCTGATTTATCTGCAAATCTTTCTAAAGGCTCCAAATCTCCTCTTTTAAGCGTAAAAACATCTGCGGGGTCATCGATCAAACCTTCGTTAATCAATTGGTCAACAATTTTTGAGCCAAGACCATCTATATCAAAACATCCTTTACCTACAAAATGATAAAAGTGCTTTCTTGTTCTTGCAAAACAATTAGGATTAGTACATTTTGTAATAGCTTCGCCCTTTGGTCTTATAGCTTTACTTCCACAAATAGGACATTTTTTTGGCATTTTAAAAACTTTTTCTTTCCCCGTACGCATCTTAGGTAAAACTTTCACAATATCAGGAATAACATCTCCTGCTTTCTGGATAATCACTGTATCACCAATTCTTACATCAAGCTTTTTTATTTCGTCTTCGTTGTGCAAAGTTGCTCTTGATACCGTAGACCCTGCAACTTTTACAGGACGAAGATGAGCAACAGGAGTAAGAGACCCCATCCTACCCACTTGCACCTTAATATTTTTTACAACTGTTACCGCCTGCTCTGCAGGAAATTTATAAGCACACGCCCATCTGACATTTTTTGAAGTCCTTCCTAATCTATTTTGTAAATCTAACAAGTTAATCTTAACCACAATTCCATCTATTTGATAAGGAAACTTATTTCTCTTCCGCTCACACTTGCTAAAAAATTTAAGAGAATTCTCTATCCCCTTTATTTTTTTATAATATTTATTAACTCCAAATTTCCACTTTTCAAGAATCTTAAGAACGTCTAACTGAGTTTTAATTCCCAAATTTAAAGCATTAGGAACTGTATAGGCAAAAAATCTTAAATCTCGGTTTGCAGCAGCTTCAGCTTCAAGCTGTCTTACTGAACCTGCTGCTGCATTTCTAGGATTTGCAAAAAGAGGCTCTTTCTTTTCTTTCTGCTGTCTATTAAGCATATCAAAGCTTTTTCTTGGCATATAAACTTCACCCTCAACTTCAGCATTTTTCTTTTCTGGAATGGAAAGCGGAATAGAGCCAATGGTTTTTACGGTATGAGTAACGTCCTCTCCAATTACTCCATCACCTCTTGTCAAAGCTTTTGTAAGATAACCTTTCTCGTACCATAAAGCAGTCTTTAAGCCATCTATTTTTAACTCACAAACATACTCTATCTTTATATTCTCAGAAATTTTCAAAAATCTTTTAGTCCGCTTATCAAATTCCTTTACATCTTCAAAAGAAAAAACATCATCAAAAGAATATTTTCGAGTTTTGTGTTGAAATTTCTTAAACTTATCCAAAGCTTCTCCCCCAAGTCTCTGTGTTGGCGAATCAGGAGTAATAAATTCTGGATATTTCTTTTCTAATCGCTCTAATTCATCTTTTAGAGAATCTCTTGCCGCATCAGAGACAATTGGCTTATCTAGAACATAATAAGCGTAATCAATCTCTTTTAACTCTTCTTTAAGCTTTTGAATGCGAGTTTTTGCCTCTTTTTTGGTCATATTCGTTTATAAATTCAAAACTAGCCTCAAGCAAATAATATCACTTGGGGTCTAAATCTTCAATAAATAGGAATCATAAATTATGAATCACAAATATTAGGGATTAAGTGTTAGGTTGTAGGGGGTAACTTTTCTACAACCTACTCCCTAATCCCTATCACCTAGATTATTTTGAATTTTGCATTTTTTTAGCCCTAGGGCTAATCCGCCTTTGGCGGAAATTTTAAATTTCCTAACTTCCTATAAGCTAAATACACCTAAATACCACCCTAATATCCTCTCACCAAACAACATTACAAAAACCGCGGCTGCCGACAAAAAAGTACCAAAAGGAATCTCTGATTTCATGGTCTTTTTGCCAAGTAAAATTAATAGAATTCCTACTAAAGCACCAGTGTTTATTGCAACAAGCAAAGCAATAAGAATATATGGCCATCCTAAGACAAGTCCCATAAACAAAACCAATTTAAAATCTCCTCCACCGATCCATTTTCCCTTTGAAAGATAAAAAAGTAAGAAGAAGAATAAAGCACAAAGTACTGAGGAAATAAGATCTAAAGCTATTGAGTAACAATTTTGTTCAATAGCATGGAACGCTATATTAAGAGAAAAAGCGACAGCAATCCCCCAAATAATTATCTTGTCTGGAATAATATAATATCTTAAATCATAAACAAAAATTACAATAAAAACACAGGTAAAATATAATAATTTAACAAGATTTAAAACCTCTACAAGAGAAAAGTCTTTTAAATTTAAAAAAGCAACCAGGGCAAAAAGAGTACCTGTTGCAAATTCTACGAAAAAATACTGCCAAGAAATCTTCTTCTTACAGTATCTACACTTACCTCCTAGAATAATAAAGCTTAGTAAAGGAATAAGATCATACCAGAAAAGCTTATGTTTACACTTTGGACAAAACGACCTACCAAAAAAGATAGACTTTCTTTTATTTAGTCTGAAAATTACCACATTCAAAAAACTCCCCCAAATTGTTCCAAAAATAAAAAACAAAAACCAAAACATATTGTTTTTTAAACGTAACAGAAGAAGAGCGATCCTAAAGATAAGGACCTAAAAACGCTCCTTCTTCTGTTATTAAAGAATGCTCTAAACTACTCAAACACTAGGGTGTTTATTGACAACCATTTGGATTACATATAAAACTACCACCACCCTCAAGATTGACACTAAGCGTAAAAGTAGTACCATCAGTACTTTCATATACGTAAGTTTCGTCACCAGGATCACTAGGTTCGCTACCTAAATAAGTAGGTACCAATGCAGCAAGACCTTCGACTGTAGTAGGATAAGCAGTAGCATTATCATCGTCTTCATACATAATTAAAGCATTGGTTATAGAATGAAGGTCTGCTTTTCTTCTTGAATCGCGGGCCTTTTCTCTTGCTCTTGATAGGGCAACTAAAATCATAGCTGCTAAGATTCCAATAATAGCAATTACGACCAAAAGCTCAATAAGAGTAAAACCTTTTTTATTATTTCTTCTTATCACGTTTATCACCTCCCCTCAGGAATTAAGTCCTTTATATATTTAATACTTAGATATTGGTTTTTTATTCTTGTATTAAAGATTCCAGTACCGTCGGATCTATAGAATAAATTAAAGCATCTTCCTTAGTAATCTCTCCTTTTTGCACAAGCTCTGCCAAAGACTTATCTAAAGAAATCATGCCTTCTTCAGCAGATGTTTGGATAATACTTTCTAATTGGTGATTTTTCCCTTCTCTAATAAGATTTCTAACCGCAACATTGACAACCATTATCTCACAAGCAACAATCCTCCCTTCAGGTATTCTAGAAACCAACCTTTGAGAAATAACGCCTGTAAGGCTCATGGCAAGCTGAGCACGAACTTGATTCTGCTGGTGAGGTGGAAAAACATCGATGATTCTATCTACTGTCTGGGATGCACTATTAGTATGCAGGGTAGCAAAAACAAGATGACCAGTCTCAGCAATAGTAAGTGCTGATCTAATGGTTTCTAAATCTCTCATCTCACCAATTAGTACCACATTAGGATCTTCTCTCAAAATTGATCTTAGTGCTCTATGGAAAGACAATGTATCTTGATGGAGTTCTCTTTGCTGTACCAAGCTCTGATTATGAGTAAAAATATATTCAATAGGATCTTCAATAATTACTATATGCTCTTTTCTTGTATTGTTAATCTCATTTACCATTGCAGCAAGAGTGGTAGTTTTACCATGACCAGTAGGGCCTGTTACCAAAACGAAACCTTGCGAGGGCTTTGTAAACTCTTTTAAAACTAATGGTAAATTCAATTCTTCAAAATTTCTAATTTTGCTAGGAATCAAACGTAAAGCAACAGCGGCTCTTCCTCTCTCATAAAAGACATTGGCCCTAAACCGCGCTTTACCTTCAAAATTATACGAAAAATCCAATTCTTTCTCTCTAGAAAATCTCTCTTTCTGCTCATCAGTTAAAAGTGTGAGCACCAGTTCATTACAATGTTCCTCTGTTAAAGATGGTTTATCAACAGCAACAAGCTTACCGTCAATACGAAGTATCGGCGGTCTGCCAGTAGCTAAATGAAGATCCGATGCATTATTTGCTTCTACAGAAGAGAGGAGCTCTTTTAATTCTAATTCTACTGAGTTGGACATAGTTTTAAGAACTAGGAAATTAGCTTTTTAGTTTTTTAGGAGTTAAGGGATTAGGGAATTAACTTCTTAGGCGGTTAGTTATTTTATTTAACATTCTCATTACTTCATTTAATAGGCTATCAACTTTTATATAATCTAAATTTTTACCAAAAGGTAATCTCTTTACTATCTCTATTTGAGTTTCTAACTCTGATCCTGCTCCATAAGCAATAACTAAAAATTTGTGGTAATCTTCTGTAGTACTCCTTCTACGGCCTTCAGCAACATTAGAGGGAATCGATATTGCACAACGTTTCATCTGAGATGCTAATTCGTATATTTCTGTTTTGGGAAACTTGCCTGTTAATTCATAAATCGCAACCACTAAACACATTGCTTTCTGCCAAATTATTAAATCTTTATAAGTTACAACTTTACGCTTGCTATCATAATCTACATTTAATTTTTCACTATAAGTTTTCATACTTCTACAAGCTAAGAACCTACAAGGCACGTAGTACGTGCAAAGTGCCGTATTACGGTACAAGCTAATTTCCTCTACTAACAAAAGATCTTACTTTGCTCACCACCTCATCGGGCGTATGATGCACTTTTACTAGATAGTCATCTGCTCCAAGCGCTTTTCCTCTCTTTATATCCTCTTCTTGGCCCAAATTTGTTAAAAGAAGAACAGGAATATTTCTATAAGAAGGATCCTTTTTAATTTTTTGTAAAACTTCAAAACCATCCCATCTTGGCAAAATTACATCTAAAAGAATCAGGTCAGGATTTTTTTCTTGGATCATATTAAAACCCTTTTCTCCATCTTCTGCTATAAATACTTCAAAACCTTCAAGATTAAAACGAGAAGCATACATTCCTGAAAGAAAAGAGTCGTCTTCAATAATTAAGATTTTCTTCCTCTTTGGTTTTTCTTCTGCCATAGAACAAATTCAGAATTTAAAGTTGAAAAATATTCAGCTTCTAGGAGTTAGCTTTTTAGCTTCTTAGATATTTTATAATCAGCAAATTTTCTACAAGCTAAAAAGCTAATTCCTAACATCCTAATTCTTAAATCACTCACTAATAACTCTAAGTACCTCTTCTATAGTAGTAATCCCTTTTAATGCTTTAATGATACCATCTTGTTTCATAGAAATCATACCTTCTTTTTGAGCTTGGTCAAATAGAACTTCGCTTGGCTTACGAGTAATGATCAACTCCTGTATCTTAGTACTCAAAGGAATAATCTCAAAAATACTAGTGCGTCCCTGGTATCCCTGATTGCCGCAGTGAGCACATCCCTCTCCATGATAAAACTTCATATTATCAAGTGAAATCCCCAATTTCTTCAATACAGAATCAGGAAGGCTTTCTAATTCTTTCTTAGCATCACTTCTCATTTTCTCTGGCATGGGGATTTCTTTTCTGCACTTTCTACAAATCTTTCTTACAAGCCTTTGAGCAGCAACAGCATTAATACCAGAAACTAGCAAAAATGGCTCTATACCCATATCTACAAGACGAGGAATAGCACCTACGGCACTATTAGTATGTAATGTCGATAAAACCAAATGTCCTGTCAAAGCTGCATGAATGGCAAGCTCTGCTGTCTCTTTATCCCTAATTTCACCAACCATGATAATATCAGGATCTTGTCTTACTAGAGATCTTAACCCTGATGCAAAAGTAAAGTTAATAGCAGGATTTACTTGTATTTGATTAATACCATCTAACAGATATTCAACAGGGTCTTCTAAAGTAACAATATTCACCTCCATTTTATTTAGATTAGAAAGCCCCGCATAAAGAGTACTTGTTTTACCACAACCTGTAGGACCAGTTAAAAGAAGCATGCCATTTGCTTTCGAGATTGCTTTTTTTAAGATAGACAGCTGGCAGTCAAATATTCCTAGCTCATTTAAAGAAAAAGAGCCTGCTGTTTTATCTAAAATCCTCATCACTACTTTCTCGCCATGTATTGCAGGAACAGTAGAAACTCTAAAATCAATATCTTTGCCTGCTACTTTACAACGAAATCTACCGTCTTGAGGAAGTCTTACCTCATCAAGTTTTAAATTAGTAAGTACTTTAATCCTTGCTACAACTGCAGGATGAATTTTTTTTGAAAGTATTAAAGAGCTATACAATATTCCATCTACACGATAACGTACTCGAAGATCTTTTTCTTGGGGCTCAATGTGAATATCTGATGCTTTCCCCTCAATTGCATGCTTCAAAATAACTGAAACTGCTCTTGAGATAGGCGCTGCCTCAACAATCTCCTCTGCTTTCGCCTCTAACATTCCCATTGTTTCTTCTTCCGTCTTAGCACCCAACTCCTTTCCTAT
>PFNU01000107.1:0-643 GCA_002792135.1 bacterium (Candidatus Torokbacteria) CG_4_10_14_0_2_um_filter_35_8
CGGCTCTTGAAGAACAATTTTTCTCACGCGTTCTTTCATCGCCATACCTTCGGAAATTTCCTTGGCTCCACGGGAAATTCTTTCATAGACCTGAAGAATTTGAGCCGAAGATCTAAGATTAAAGAAGGAATTGAGATAGGAGACTTTTCGCCGAACTAGCTTTCCTGCAATTTCTTCTGGTATCTCTGTCTCAAGATTAGCTTTCATTCTTCTAATATCTCCGCCTACAAAAGATAGATTCTTCTTTGTTTCTTTCTTCTAATAATTTCTCTCTTGCCTCTTCTATATCTTCAATTTTCTTTTCAAGAGAGACAACTTCCTCCTCTTTTTTCTTTACTTTCTTGTCTATCTCCTCAATTCTTTTCTGATAGGCTTCCTTATTGTAGATTGGAATATAGTCATAACTTGAACTATATTCACTGATAGAACTTTTTCCACCAATTATTGTTCCACAATAAGGACACCAAGAATTATAGAGGGTTAAGACTGCAATCTTTTCTCCTAATCTTTCGTGAAAATCTGTCCAGATAAGGAATTGATGTTCACAAGTTGAAGGATCTTTTCCTTGAGATCTTAAGATTTGATCTGGGTCTTGTTTCTGGTAATCTGTCGTGAAAAGAAGATCTCCAGTAAAGAGTTTCCA
>PFNU01000107.1:815-1476 GCA_002792135.1 bacterium (Candidatus Torokbacteria) CG_4_10_14_0_2_um_filter_35_8
AAAGACCGAAAAACTTAGATCCTTGAATTTTCTGAGGATCTATTAGATATATATTGAGAAAACTTTTCCAACTTTCATAAGGACTTCTTGAGAGTCCAAGAATTTCATTAGTTTTTTTGTAGGATTCAAAGCTCCAGGGATGATTTATAAGTTTTCCATTGAAATGACGACTGTTCTCGATATAGTTTAGAAACTTCCGAAGTCTCTGAGCTTTCTCTTTATTGGTCATCCCTGTTCCTTTTTCATCGGGAAGATTAGTTAAATGTAGGGGAACAAGCTCCCCTTTAGCAAAAAACCAACAACAATTATCTTTTCCTCGATGGTCACCATTATGACCAGTTGGAATAACCATATCAAACTCTATTAAGTAACCGCAACGACCTTCAGCCTTATAGATTATCGTTCCGGGACCTAATTCTGGATGATCCCTCAAAGTTACTCTAGTTCCTACTTGGAACTGGCAGCTAGTTAGAATTTTCAATAATCTTCTCCAATAGAACTTTATAGGTTAGCTAAGCTTCTCTAAGTTGGTGGTTCCCCTGGGATTCGAACCCAGATTGATCTGAGATTCCTCAGCTATCTTACCCGTTAGATGAGAGAACCCTGTGAATTAATCTTATTCTCCTTCTTTAGGTCTCAATAGGACCACGGTTACTCAACC
>PFNU01000107.1:1872-2674 GCA_002792135.1 bacterium (Candidatus Torokbacteria) CG_4_10_14_0_2_um_filter_35_8
TTCAATTTTGTGAGAAGAAATAGAATAATTAGTGCTCTTTCTAAGGTAGTATTTATTGCAGAAGGTTCTTTGATAAGTGGAAGTTTGTCCCAATATAACCATGCTAAAAGACAAAATAAAATAATTATGACTTTAAAACCAGAGAATTTAAATTCAAAAAATGCCGAGTTGCCAAACAAAATTATGAAAGATGGTTATCATGTCATTTCCTCCTATGAAGAGATACTAAAAATATTAGAAAAAAATGGTACAAAATCTTCTCAAATGAGAATTGATAATGTTTAAATAAGCTTCGAAAAATATTAAATAGAAGTTTAGCTTGTTATAAATCATGGTTAACTTTACTCTTTTAATAGCAATTTTTGGTGCTTCTACTGGTATTGTTTCTTTTGGTTTACATGCATCATTGCTCTTGGAAAATACATCTTGATAAAAGTAACAGAACGCATTTTTTGCTAAGTCATTCAATGATCCTGAAACAAAAATAATCAGCATTGCAACTCCAAATAATGTTATTATGATTATTCCGATTGTATCTATGGCTAAACCTTTCATTTATAAACCACCCAACATAGGGAATAAAGTTTTTGATAAAAACAATGAAATCAACAGTAAGACAGAGTAAAGCAATGTGGATTTTAACAATGTCTTTCCAATTAAGACATTCCTGGTAGTTTCATCAAACCCATTTCTTATTCCGTTTAGAAAATATGAAAGTATGAAAACAACTTCTATCATATATATTCCAACTATCAACTGAAATAATGTTGGCGGCATAATTTTTTCTATTTGAATTAATCCA
>PFNU01000102.1:0-505 GCA_002792135.1 bacterium (Candidatus Torokbacteria) CG_4_10_14_0_2_um_filter_35_8
AAAAATAAGGCAAGGAATTTGCTTAGAAATAAAAAAATCGATGTTGTATTACCAGTTCTTCATGGACCGTATGGTGAAGACGGAACGATCCAAGGGCTTTTGGAACTTGCAAATATTCCCTATGTAGGAGCAGGAGTTACCGCATCTGCTGTTGGAATGGATAAACACTTAATGAAAGTAATATTTCAAGCAAATGATCTTTTCACCCCAAGATTTTTAATGATAAAAAGAAAAGAATGGCAGAAAGATAAAAAGGAAATTATTAAAAGAATTGAAAAGACTCTTAAATATCCTATTTTTGTAAAACCTGCAAGTCTTGGTTCTTCAATAGGTATTTCTAAAGCTCATGATCAAAAAGAATTAAAAGAAGCAATTGATATTGCTTGTCAATATGACCGTAAAATCATGATAGAACAAGGAATAAAAGATGCTCGAGAAATAGAATGTTCTGTTCTAGGAAATGATAATCCAAAAGCATCGAGAGTTTTAGGAGAAGTCATCCCTT
>PFNU01000102.1:537-692 GCA_002792135.1 bacterium (Candidatus Torokbacteria) CG_4_10_14_0_2_um_filter_35_8
ATTGATGAAGATTCAAAACTAATAATCCCAGCAAAACTTCCTAAGAGAGTTATAAATAAAATCCGCAAAATAGCAATTGAAGCTTACAAAGCAATTGACTGTGCTGGTATGGCAAGGGTTGATTTCTTAATTCAGAAAAGAACTAATAAGATATA
>PFNU01000102.1:701-2669 GCA_002792135.1 bacterium (Candidatus Torokbacteria) CG_4_10_14_0_2_um_filter_35_8
AATAAATACCATTCCAGGGTTCACATCAATTAGTATGTATCCCAAACTCTGGGAAGCATCTGGTCTCCCTTATCCAAAACTTATCGAAAAACTTATTGAGTTGGCTTTAGAACGGCATAGAGATAAGAATCGAAATAAAACATCTTATGAGTCAAGATTATTTGATTAGAGATTAAAGGTTGGTGGAAAAAGTCAAAATTTGAAGTTGAAGAAAGAACTGGGAATCATGAATTACGAATCACGAATTCTAGATACACTATTAAATGGGTAGACGAGAGTCCTTGCTCTTGTTCTAGTGTATTGAAAAACTCCTTTCGTACTGAATTCCAGTTCCCAGTTACCTAGTAGCCCTAGTAGCCTTTATTCATATCACCTTTAATTTTAAGTTACTTTACGCTTTACACTTTTAGCTTTACGCTTCCAATATGAAGGTTTACTTAAACACTCGTCGCAAAAAAACCTATACTCCTCGTATCTATTTTTCTCCTAAAGATAATGAACCACCACGCTGGATTAGATTTGTAGAAATAGGAGGGTTTTTAGTATTAACAGCAGTTCTGGTTTATATTGTTTTCTTTTCGGGAATTTTTAATATTAAAAAGGTTAATATTGTCAATGCAGAGCAGGTGGATATCCAGAGATTAGAGCAAAAAATAAAGGAAAAGCTTTCGGAGAAAAAAGGTGTTTTCCCAAAAAACCAGATTCTCTTTTTTATTAATACCGAAGAAATTAGAGAACATATCTTGGATAATTTTTTAGAAGTAAAAGAAGTGAGCCTGGAAAAACACTTTCCTGATATTTTAAAAATAGTGCTTACAGAACGCGAGTCTAAAATTCTCTTTCAAAATAAAAAAGGCTATTTTCTTATTGATAAAACTGGTCTAGCTTACAAAAAAATAGCCTATTCAGACATGATTAATACAAGGGGAAGAAAACCTATAATCCTTAAAAGTGAAGCTTCAGAGGAAGATGTCTTAGGAGGAAAAGTGTTCTCTAGCAAGATTATTAATATTATTTCTGAAATACAGAAAACACTTCCAGAAAGAACAGGAGTAGGGATTTCTTATTTTGAATTCCCAAATCTTTCTGCACAGGAAATTCATGTACAAACTACTGAAGAATGGAAAATTCTTTTTGATACAGGTAGTTCTATTGAAAATCAAATGGACAATTTAAAGAAGGTACTTACAGAGAAGATTAAGAGCAAGAGAACAAAACTTAAATATATTGATTTGAGGGTAGGGGATAGAGTGTACTATAAGTAATTAGGGGCTAGGCATTAGTGGCTAGTGAATTAGGAATTCCATATTCTAAATTCCATATTCCAAATTCTTCCATAATTCGTGATTCATAATTCATAATTCATTTGTCATAATTCGTATTACTTTAGAAATAATACACCCAAATAGAATAGCCAATTTTATCAATAGGTTTATATCTAAGAAGCCAAGAATACTCTCTTTTTTTAGAAAGAAGATTAGTAATGCTTATTGCCACAACGCCGGAAGGAACTCCATTTTCTTCAATTTCTTTATCAGTAGGGACTGATTTTGCATAAGGAATATAATGTTCTAATTCTGCTCTACCATAGTAGCGGACATAGACATCTTCTGTATACTTGAATCCATACTTTTCTAGCCATAAGGAAAGTCCTCTCAAATCTTGCCCCCAGTCTAAATTGGAATCGACAAGATATTTATAACCATTATCAGGGCCGCCCACTGCCTCATTAAAGTAGGCAAGATAGTCGGGGTAAATTGCCAGAGTTGATACAAAATAGCCAATCAAAACTATGCCAAAACAAAACCTAAATAAAGTTTTTTGTTTTACTTGAATATTGGCAAGTTGTCCTAAAAACACAAAAATAAACGGATAGATAGGTAAAACATGCCTCAGTCCTAAATTTATTTTACTGTTTAAACTTATTGCAAAATAAATAACAGGCGGGATTATTAGTAGATAATCACT
>PFNU01000097.1 GCA_002792135.1 bacterium (Candidatus Torokbacteria) CG_4_10_14_0_2_um_filter_35_8
GTAGGTTATAGGAGCTAGGAGAACTAGTTCTACAGACTAATTCCTAACTTCCTAACCTCCTAATTCCTAATTATAATTCGTGATTCATAATTTCTGATTCCTTGTTTAGTCATTTGCAACTTCTTGTATTTAGCACTCCTCCTAATAGGTAAATCATAGGTAAATCTTATACTCGTTTACAACAAATTTTATTTAACATGTCTCTATGACTTCTTTAGAATACCAAATTCTAGCAACTGTTGTGTACTACGACATGTTCGACTATCCGCTTTCTCTTTTAGATATTTATACAAAGTTGATCTCAAAGCAAGCACTCAAGGAGTTTCTACCCGATTTTAAATTTAGTGGTCCAGAAGTTTATAGTACAAGGCCTGTAGATATTTTGGAAGCATTGGAATCTTCCAATTTAAAAAGATATATATCGTCAAAAAATGGATTTTATTTTTTAAAGGAAAGGAAGAATTTAGTGAAGAAGAGGATTGGAAGGAATAAGATAAGTATTAAAAAGTGGAAGAAGTTAAAGAGATTAGTGAAGCTGTTTAGCCTTAACCCTTTTATCAAAGCGATAAATACTACAGGGTCCCTGGTTTTAGATAATGCTAAAAAAACTTCTGATCTTGATGTTTTTATTATAACTCAAAGAAATCATGTTTGGTCAGCAAGGAGTCTCCTTATATTGCTTGTGTATTTGCTAGGACTTAAGCGTCATGAAGGAAAAAATGTGAACAATACAGACAAGATCTGCCCAGGGCATTTTGTTACTAAGGACAACCTAAAAATTCCAAGGGAAAACCTTGCGCTAGCTTATTGGTTTTCTAGTATTATTCCCGTCTTTGATCCAGAAAACTTGTTTCAAAAATATACGATAAAAAACCGTTGGGTGAAAAAGTATTTAGCACATCCACTTTTCCCAAAAAATAATCTTCATCAGATAAAATGCGGCCCAATTTTTAGAATGCTAAGGTCAATAAATATTATTCTTCTTGATAATGCTTTTGGTGATGCTTTAGAGAGTTTGGTAAGAAAATTTTTAACCCCAACTCAATTTAAGAAGGCATGGAGGGTTGTAGATAAGAAAGAAAAAGATAAAGTTTGGGTTAATATTTCTAAAAATCAGATAGTGCTTCATACTCATGCTAAAGACGTGAGTATTCTAGATAATTTTAGTAAACGTCTTAGAAAATATGTTCAAAGTTAAATTAAAAAAATTTATTAAGAGGGCTTGTCCCCTTATTTTTTATCTGTTTATTGCTTGTATTCCTATCCAAACTGTTAAGGTTTTTAAAGATGCTAAGTTAAATGGTAATACATGGGAGTACGGCAAGATGATGATTTATGGTACTGATATTCTTATTTTTCTTTTAATTATCTTCTTTACTTTGGAAATTTGGCTTTTAAAGAAGAAAAGAGGACAAGTATTAGAAAATATTAAAAAAACTTCCTTTCTGTGGTTCTTTGTAGTTTTGAGCTTTGTTTTTATTTTTTTGGCTATTGAAAAAGAACTTGCCTTATATAACAGCATTAAAATTTTAGAATTTGCTTTATTATTCCTTTTTATAGTTAGCCATAAAATCTCTTTTAAAAGGCTCTCTTTTTCTTTATTTTTTGGCGTGCTTTTTGAAATTGTTTTTAGTTTTTGGCAATTTTTTAACCAATATTCTCCTGCTATTAAGCTTTTAGGCATGAGTGTGTATCATCCTTATATTCCAGGCAGGGCAACAATACTGGTAGCAAACCGTTTATATTTAAGAACTTATGGTACCATGCCCCACCCGAATGTATTGGGAGGATACTTGGTAATAGTTTTATTTTTTCTTTTAGCTTTGCTTTTCTCTCTTTTTAATCAAAAAAAGCCTAACGTTCTTGCAAGACTTTTCCTTTCTATTATTTATTTTTTGGCTCTTTTTAATTTATTTATAACCTTTTCCCGAGCAGTTCTAGGGGTTTTTTTAATGGGCCTTTTCGTATTTTTCTTTTGGTTGTATAAGAAGAAGCCGGGGTTTTCTTCGTTTGCTCGCCAGATTTTCGTCATGAGTCTGCTTTTAATTTCCCTTTTTATCTTCCTTTTTTCAGGACTATTTTTTGCAAGATTTGATTCTTCTTCTGCTCAATATCAAAGCTCTAATATTGAAAGAGGAGAGGGGTACAATATTGCAATAGAGCTTTTTGAGAAAAGGGGACTAACTGGAGTAGGAGCAGGGAATTTCACTTTAGCACATTATAAACTAATAAATGATACCCTTGATGCTTGGGTTTATCAGCCAGCGCATAATATTTACCTTTTGGTCTTAGTAGAACATGGGATTTTAGCTAGTGTTTTTTTTGGAATATTCTTGGTGCGGATTTTGATAAGGTTTTTTAAGAAGATAAAGAGCAAGTTGTTGGAGAGCGAGTGGTTTGTAGCAGTAGGCCTAAGCCTTGTTGCAGTTTTACTTATTAGCCTTGTTGATCATTATTTCTGGACTTTGCAGCCAGGGAGAATTTTGTTTTGGGTTGTTTTGGGACTTGTGTGGAGGTTTGGTATAATGAAGAAATAATAGAAGGCGCGATTCGCGAATCGCGCCTTCAGAGTGTGGCCCCTTGACACCA
>PFNU01000027.1 GCA_002792135.1 bacterium (Candidatus Torokbacteria) CG_4_10_14_0_2_um_filter_35_8
AGAACTAGTTCTACAGACTAATTCCTAACTTCCTAATCTCCTAATTCCTAATCGTAATTCGTAATTCGTAATTCTTGATTCGTGATTCTTTTATAATTCGCACAGATATTCGTGACCCACTTATCCACCGAAGCAAAGCGGAGGCGGATTCGTATAGCATTCATATTTATTCGCATGGACTGCAATTTATAGATTATTTTGAATTTTAATTTACTCTAATATCCTAATCCTATGGAAAAAACGGCAAAGACCAATCTGTTATTTTCAAAGCCTGTGAAATCTCAACAAGAAACCCCAAGAAGAAAAAGAACAAATAAAAAAGAAGTTATTCTTATAATTTTTCTAGTACTACTTCTTATCGCTTTAGTAGGTGTTACCTATCTTTATTTTCAGGAGAAAAAGAAAATGGAGAATCCAACCCAAGTAGCAACAGAAGAAGCTAAGAAGATTAAAGAAAAAGTGGGAAAACTTATCTTACTTCCTGAGAATGAAGAACCGACGATTGCGACTATCATAGATGTTGATAAACTCCGAGAAGAAAATCCTGAATTTTATAAAAATGCAACAAATGGAGACAAGCTTTTAGTTTATCCTCAAAAAGCAATCCTTTATGATCCTGATAGGAATATTGTTATAAATGTTGCACCAGTTATTAGACAGCCTTCAGATGAAGAAGCAAAGAAAGAAGAAAACGTAAAAAAAAATGAATCTTTGACGATTGAGCTTAGAAACGGTTCATGGAAAACAGGCAAAACAGCAGAATATGAAGATAAGATTAAAAAGGAATTAGGAGAAAATTATAAAGTAGTAAGTAAAGTTAATGCAGCAAAGAAGAGCTATCAAGGAGTAACAGTTTATGATTTAACAAGTGGTAAAAAGTCAGATCTTGCAAAGAAGCTTGCGGACACACTTTCTGCAAAAATTGAGAGTACATTACCAGTGGTAGAGAAGAAGTCTAATGTAGAGGTAGTTGTGATTGTGGGAAACTGAACACGAATCAAGAATCACAAATCACGAATTATGGAAGCATTTGGAATATAGAATTCCTCTGCCCAAGACGGACTACCCCTAGCCACTGGTACCTAGCCCCTAAATTATTTTTGAATTTTGCATTTTGAACTTTTAATTAACAAACCCTAGTAACCCAGTAACCTAATAGCCTGTTCTTAACAGTCATCTAGAGATATGCTTTAACTTCAAATTAATTAGAGACCTTTCATGACACCGAGCAATTCAAACCCTCATGAACCCGATTATGGTTTTTTTTTACTGGCAATTCTTTTGTCTATTTTGGGTCTTGCGATGATTACTTCTGCAAGTGCTGTTTTTTCTTTTGACCGTTTTGGTGATAATTATTATTTTCTAAAACACCAATTTTTTTATGGTGTTATACCGGGTATTATTCTTCTTCTTGTTGCTTCTAAAATAAAATATACTATTTGGCAGAAGCTTGCTTTGCCATTTCTTTTTTTAACTATAATTTTACTCGTTGCAGTTTTCATCCCAGGAATTGGTTTTGGCTATGGAGGTGCAAGGCGTTGGATTCATATTGGATCTTTTTCTCTGCAGCCCGCAGAAATCTGTAAGCTTACATTTATAATTTATTTGGCAGCTTTGCTTACCAAAAAAGGAAAGTCTATTAAGGACTTTTCTTTGAGTTTTATTCCTTTTGTGATTCTTATTGGTGTAATCGGCTTCCTCATCATGAGAGAGCCTGACATGGGCACCGCAGTAGTAATAGGAATTTCTAGCTTTATAATGTATTTTGTTGCAGGAGTGCCACTCTGGCAGCTTTTTCTTTTAGGAGTAACAGGAGGATTTGTAGGATGGCTTCTTATAAAAATTGCACCTTATCGGATGGCAAGGCTTACTGTTTTTTTGCATCCAGAAATTGATCCCCAAGGCATTGGTTATCAGATAAATCAAGCTTTACTTGCAATTGGATCAGGGGGAATCTTTGGTCTTGGATTTGGCCACTCAAGACAAAAATATCTTTATCTTCCTGAGCCTGCCGGAGACTCCATTTTTGCTATTTTAGGAGAAGAGTTAGGGCTTATCGGATGCCTAATGCTTATAATCTTGTTTCTCGTTTTCGCTTACAAAGGTCTAAAGATTTCCCAAAACGCGCCAGATACTTTTTCAAAATTACTTACAGTAGGAATTACTTCCTGGATTACTTTTCAAGTTTTTATCAACATCAGCGCCATGATAGGCCTAATTCCCCTTACCGGTATTCCTCTTCCCTTTATCAGTTACGGAGGATCGGCGCTTATAATTACTCTTATTGGTGTGGGGATCATTTTGAATATTTCGAAGTATAGCATTGAGGAATCATGAATTATGAATCAGGAATCATGAATGAAATAGGGACACGCTTGAGCGTGTTCTTATAATAACTATAAATAATTGTAATAATTAATAATAATAGTTATATTATAAGAAGAATTAGAATTCGTATAACCTAACTTCCTAACCTCCTAATTTCTAACCTCCTAGAACCATGCGCATTCTTCTCACAACAGGCGGTAC
>PFNU01000123.1:0-5357 GCA_002792135.1 bacterium (Candidatus Torokbacteria) CG_4_10_14_0_2_um_filter_35_8
TAATATCAATTGTTTTATTGCCTCCAGCCCAGGTGAGAATCGCCGGATTGAGGGTAAGGGTATCAGTGGTGCTGTCACCTATTATGGTATTGCCCTCAACCGAAAGGTCTCCGGCAATGGTTGTGGTTCCGCTGGTGGTTGAGCCGGTTAAGACCAGGTTCCTGGCAAAAATGTCTCCTTCGGCATCTAAGGAAAAAACAACTGAATCAGCAACAGCAACACCGATTAAGTTGCTGTCGGCAGTGGCAGTGGCCGGATTAATATAGATTGCGGCGTCTGACTGGTTCCAGGTTAGGCTGCCGATTGCCCAAGTACCGGTGTGGGCTAAGGTTGGAGAATAAGAAAAGCTGCCTGCTTTGGTTGATGTAATGGTTAAATCATCAACCACATAGGCGTCTCCAATAGTCCCTGCCTGCCAGGTGCCTTCGGTAATTGTGCCCAGGGTAGTAAGAGATACGGCTCCTGAAGGCCCGACTACAGGTGGAAGATTAATATAGCCACGGCTGGCAGTTAATCTCAGTTTTTCAACATTAGTTTCTTGTTTTAAAAGAGTGGCTTGAATTATTTTTAAAGATTCGTCGTCTAAGGTTATGATTTCTTTGGTGATTTCTTTTATCGGTTCTATTCTGATAACTCTGCTTACCTCTACTTCTTTGGTAATTTCTTTTTCTGGTTTTTCTTTCAGCTCTTTTAATTCTTTCTGGAGATTTTCTAATTCTCCTTTCTTTGCAAATTCTTCTGGTTTTTCTTCTTTTGGTTTTTCTACGGCAACTTCTTTTTTAAAGAGTCCGGTAACAGCTTGAGGGATTTTTCTTATCCCCTGCGCGAACTTGGACACCATATTAGACATCCGATGTCCAAAGGTGGTTAGTTTTTCTTCTACAAAATCATTGGTGATTAAATAAGCAGTTTTGATTTTTGATATTTGATTTTTAACACTTTCATTTACCCATTGACCATATTCTTTAAAAGTATCAAGAGTTGACTTTAAAACATCTGGAGAAGCAACCTGGGCTAATTCTTTGGATGCAGGTAACAGATTTTCGTAAACATTTTTAAAACTTTCTACAGAATCCAAAACCAGTCTATCTCCGGCCTGGCTGATTTCTTTGACCCTGTTAGAGATATCCTTTGAAATTCCTTTTGCAGCAGTAACAACAAAATCTCTAACGGGGTAAACATAAGGGTCTAAATCATCAAATACGCTTTTGAAATTTTCTTTGCCAGAAACGATGCCAGCAGTTAATAAAACAAAAACCAGCCCAACTATTAAAGCAAATCGTGGCTGGCGAATTTGAAAGAAAGACCATCGACGAGATAGAGGTTTAACTGGAAGGTTTTTTGGTAGGGCAACAAATTTTTCGGTGTGTAAATTATTATTGTATTCTTCCACTCTTTCAACATATTCTTTAATCCATTCTTTTTTGGTTAGCCAGTTTCTACCAATTTTCACTGCTTTTAATTTCCCTTGCCTGGCTCGCAAACTTAAATATTCCTGGGTGTAAGAACAGTATTCCGTGGCCTCCTGTAAGGATATATAGTTGTTAGATTTTTCTTCTGCCATATTTGTGGATAAAAAACTTGACAAAAGATTTCTGATAAGTAAAATTTAATTAGAAGACTCCAATAGAAAATCGCCGAATTTCCTTACACTTAATTTTTGGTTGATTTCTCGGAGTCTTCTTTTTTTATTACTTCATTTTCTTATATCCAGGAAAGCTTGTCAAGACTCTAAGCTGTGGATAACTATCGGCTACCAAATATAGCGCTAATGACTCTTAATGCTCTGTAATATACCCAGACCAACAAAAGTCATAATCAACGAAGAACCCCCATAACTTACTAAAGGCAAAGGAATTCCTATAATAGGCAGAAGTCCAATATTCATCCCTATATTTACAAATGTTTCTGTGATAAGCAGAGCCAAAAAACCGCAAATCACAAAGACACCAAAATCATCCCCTGTTTTCTTAAGAATAGTAATAAGTTTCCAGAAAAGAAAAGATAAAAGACCAATTAAAAATAAAGCACCAACAAAACCAAGCTCCTCTGCAACCACAGCAAAAATAAAATCCGTATGCTGCTCAGGAAGAAACCTCAACTGACTCTGAGTTCCATGCCCTAAACCTTTCCCTAGAAAACCTCCTGACCCTACTGCTACCATAGATTGAATAATATTATAGCCTTGATCTAAAGGATCTGATGCTGGATCTAAAAGGGCAAAAAAGCGCTCTTTTTGATAGTCAGCAAGAACAAAAAGCCACGAAAAAATAGCACCTAATACTCCCAAAGCGCTTAGAATAAGTAAATGAATTCTTTTCACACCAGAAGATATAAGCATACAAAGCCAAATACTAAAAAAAATAAGTGCTGTTCCAGAATCAGGTTCTTTCAGAACCAAAAAAGTAGGGACAGCCATTAATGCCCCAGTTATAAAAATATGTCTGGTCTGATACATTCTATCTTTTACAGAAGAAAAATACCTTGCTAGAGAAATTATAAGAAGAATTTTAGCGTATTCAGAAACTTGTATACCGAAACCTCCTATAAAAAACCAGCCCCTTGTTCCTCTTATCTCTTCACCAAAAAACAGTACTGAGCTAAGGATAGCGATAGATATGAAATAGAAAACCCATGCATAAGTATGAAAAAGTTGAAAATGCGTCAAACTTATCAAAAACATCAAAATAGTTCCAATGCCTAGAGAAATAATCTGTTTTTTAACAAGCGACGTGCGAGAATCAAAATCTAAAGTAGTACTATAAATTAAAGAAACCCCCAATGCTACAAGTAGTAAGGAGGTAATAAATAAAACCCAATCAAAATTCTTTATAAAAGAAAGAATCATTATTTTTTCTTACTTTTTACATCACGTTCATAGCCTACTTTCTCTCCATAGACATTCATATAACTTTCAGATTGAAAAACATTTACTTCTACTTTCAGCTCTATATCTACATCTTCAGAAAGTTTACCCCTCCAAAGAAACTCAATATACCTCTCTTCCCCAGAAAGCAATTGTCCAGCAAACGTCCGATTTACACCAACAACTTTATTGCCACTACCTAACAATATAGCATTTACAGAAACTTTAGCAAATGAAAACAAAGAATTATTCTGTAATAATCCAGAGAGAACAGTCCTTTTATCTTCTATATTATATCTTTGATTTAAAACAATAAAAGAAGGGGTCTTATAAGCTTTAAGTTCTTGCCAAATACCAGGAATGATTTCTAATTTCACTCTTTTGGGTTTTTTATCAAGACTTATTCCCAATTCAATCAAATACTTACTTTCTTTCGGGAGAATAAAACTCCTCCCCTCTTTCTCAAGTAAAAGCTCGTCTTGTTCATCCAGCACTTTAAAAATATAAGAAAAATCAGAAAAACCTAAAAGTTCATTAGGGTTTTCAACTTTAGCTACTAAGTCATATCGATCTTCATTTTCTACAAAATCAACAAAAACCACTCTTAAGTCTTCTCCTTCTACTACCTTAGAGGAACCGTTAATTACTATATTGTTATCACTAGAATTATTTCTCTGAGTAAAACAAAGAATACCTGCTAAGACTAAAACAGGAACAAATAAAACCGAAAGGAAGATGATAACTCTTTTATTCATAAGTCTTTCATGTCAAAACTAGCTTTGTAAATAAAGTTTATCAAAAAAATAGATGCGAGTAAAGAGTCCAAAAAAAAGAATCTAGAATTATGAATCATGAATTAGGACTTCTAGTATTAAATAGATGGGTAGATGAGAACCCTTGCTCTTACTCTAACGCATCAAAGAAACTCTTTTTTTACAAATTTCTAATGACCCTAGTTTCCCAGTAGTCTAACCACTAACCCTCCTCCACCTGTTACCTAACCACTACTTCCAAAATCCACAAACTTAAGTTATAATTAAAAAAGAAATTATAAAATTCACTAACGCATTCTCTAGTCCCTACGACACTAACTTCTAATATCTTATGGAAAAAATTAACTGGAGAAAAGTAGAAGAGCTTTTTGAAAAAGGCTCAGAAGAAAGCCTAAAATTTGCTATCATAGAAGCAAGAAAGGCTTTCAAAAAAACTTTTTTAGAAAAACGTCTTCCCGGAAAAGATGTTGAGAAGAAGATAGAAGCAAGTCGTGAATTCTTTACAAATGCTGACAAACTGCTTTATGCAGAAAGATGCTATCGCAATATTATTGAAGAGTCTGATTTTGAAATTGGGAAAGAAGATACCGAAGACATTTTGCAAGCATATTTTCAAGGAGTATACGATTTGGAAAATACCGATTTTTCAGGACTTAAAATCTCTTATAAAGTCAAGCTTTGGGCTGATCACCTTCTTCCTGAAACCAAGCTCCTTATTAGAAATATTGTAATCGGAACTTTCCTTCTTCTCCTTTCTGTTATTTTCTTTGCTGATACTAAGATCGGTCAAGAGATAACTAGAATAGTAGTTGCTATTGCCCACTTTGTTTTTAGCTGGGTCTTAGTCACTATCTTAATAATCATCGCTTTCGTAGCTATCTTAATCGGTAGTATCTTTTATTTTGAAGGAAGAAAGAACAAGAATAAAATTACAAAGATAGAAGAACGCTAGCAAGGAAACTTAAAATTAGGCTAGCTATACTTAAAGGCTGCAAATTACCAATAACAAATTAACAATGTCCAATCAATACCCAATGACTGAATGACTAATAGCTAAGAAAGAATCAAGAATTTTAGATTACACTTGCCTGACATCTGACATTTGGCTTCCTAATAGCCCCGATAGTCCTAATGTCCTAATAGCCTATTTTTTTGATTTTTTATTTTTTCAGCCCTAGGCTGATCCGCCGAAACATAGTGAAGGCGGAAAACTTTGAACTTATCTCATGTCCTCGAACTTCGTCCATCTCCACAACCATACTCAATTTTCTCTTCTAGATGGTCTATCTAAAATTCCAGAGCTTGCTGAAAAAGCAGCTGAATACAAAATGCCGGCAGTAGCTATTACAGACCATGGGGCTATGTATGGCGTAGTGGAGTTTTTTAAAGTAATGAAAGAAGCTGGAATAAAACCCATTATCGGAGAAGAATTCTATGTCGCACCAAGAAGTAGGTATAAAAAACAGCCAAAGATTGATGAGAGAGTAAAGCATTTGGTACTCCTTGCAAAAAACGAAGAAGGTTATAAAAACCTAGTAAAATTAACCACAAAAGCTCATTTGGAAGGATTTTACTACAAACCAAGAATTGATTATAAACTGCTTAAGAAACATTCTTCTGGTCTTATTGCACTTTCCGCATGCCTTAAAGGAGCAATTCCCTCTGCAGCTATTTATGATAACAAAAAAAAAGCAGAAAAATTGGTTAAAAAGCATATC
>PFNU01000123.1:5367-11960 GCA_002792135.1 bacterium (Candidatus Torokbacteria) CG_4_10_14_0_2_um_filter_35_8
GTAAAGAAAATTTTTATCTAGAACTCCAAGATCACCCTACTCTTCCCAAGCAAAAAATAGCAAACGAAGGGTTAAAGAAACTTGCCAAAAGATTCGGCATAGGGCTTGTTGCAACAAACGACACTCATTATATAAATCCTGACGACAATGAAGCTCAAGAAATTCTCCTCTGCTTGCAAACAAAAAACACCCTTCTTGATGAAAATAGAAAGTTGTCAATGAAAGATATTGATGCCTCATTTACATCTCCTGAAAAAATCAAAAAAGCTTTCTCTGATACTCCTGAGGCAATTGATAATACCCTTAAGATAGCAGAAAAATGTAACTTTGAATTGAAATTAGGAGAGACAATACTGCCTCATTTCGAGCCACCAAAAGGAAAAACTGTAGAAAAATACTTAGAAGAGCTTTGCCATAAAGGCTTAAAACAAAAATTTGGCAAAAATGTGGATAAAAAAGTCCTAAAGCAGCTTGAATATGAGCTTAAAATGATTAAAAAAACTGGACTTATAAATTACTTACTAATCGTCGCTGACTTTGCAAAACAAGCATTTGAAAATAACATCCTAGCCCGCGCCAGAGGATCTGCTGCAGGAAGCTTAGTCACCTATCTTCTCAACATCTCTGACGTTGATCCTCTAGAATATGGTTTAATCTTTGAGAGATTTATTAACCCTGAAAGAATCTCTATGCCTGATGTAGATCTAGATGTACAGGATGATCGCAGAGATGAACTTTTTGAATATGCAAGAGGAAAATATGGAAAAGATAGTGTTGCTCAAATCATAACTTTCGGAACCATGGCATCTCGTGCTGCAATAAGAGATGTAGGACGAGTTCTAGGATACCCTTATGTTTACTGTGATAAGATTGCTAAAACGATTCCCATGGCAGCAAAACTAGACGACGCTCTAAAAAGTGTTTCTGAATTAAAGCAAACTTATGATGAAGATCCTCAAGCAAAAAGACTTATTGATACTGCAAAAAGACTTGAAGGGGTTGCTCGCCACGCATCAGTCCATGCCTGCGGAATAGTTATCACAAAAGATAGTATGGATACTTATACCCCAAGGCAGCATGCATCCCGAGATGATTTTACTATTGTCACTCAATATGAGATGCATGCTATTGAAGACTTGGGTTTACTAAAAATGGATTTTTTGGGATTAAAAAACCTTACAATTCTAAAAGATGCCTTAAAAATCATTGAAAAAACAAAGGGTAAAAAAATTGATATTCATAATCTTCCACTTGATGATAAAAAAACTTTCAAACTCTTCCAAAATGCGGAGACGACGGGAGTATTCCAGCTTGAGTCTTCAGGAATGAAGCGCTATATTAAAGAGCTTAAACCTACTAAAATATCAGATATTATCGCAATGGTATCTTTATATCGCCCAGGACCAATGGAGTGGATTCCCAAATTTATTGACGGAAAGCATGGTCGAATCAAGATCGATTATATTCACCCTTCACTTAAACCTGTTTTAGAAGAAACATACGGAGTTATAGTTTATCAAGAGCAAGTAATGCAAATAGCAAGAATTTTAGCAGGCTTTACTATGGGAGAAGCAGATGTTTTAAGAAAAGCTATTGGTAAAAAGATTAAAGAGCTCCTAAAAGAACAAAAGAAAAAATTTATCGAAGGATGTGTAAAGAATGCCCATTCTAAAGAATTTGCCGAAAAAGTCTTTAATTATTTTGAGCCTTTCGCAAGATATGGATTTAATAAATCTCATGCTACAGCATATGCGATAACTGCATTTCAAACAGCATATTTAAAAGCCCACTTTCCTGCAGAATTTATGGCAGCACTCCTTACTTCAGATCAAGAAAATACTGACAGAGTTGCAATTGAAATTTCTGAGTGTCAACAAATGGGAATAGAAGTACTTCCCCCTTCTGTTAATGGCTCTTTCCCTAACTTTACTGTTACTTCCGATAAAACCATAAGATTCGGGCTTACCGCCATTAAAAATGTAGGACACAATTTAATCGATGCTATTATTAAAGAAAGAAAAGAAAATGGAAAGTTTAAAAACCTTGATGATTTTACAAGTAGAGTCTGCCATAAGGATTTTAATAAAAAATCTTTAGAAAGTCTCATAAAATCAGGTGCCATGGACGAATTTGGAGAAAGAAACCAAATGCTTGTAAGTGTTGATACAATTCTTAAATATAGCCGAAGCAGGCAAAAAGCAAGAGAAAATGGCCAAAAAGATATTTTTAGTCTTATGTCAACAGGAAAAAATACAGAAGACTTGGCACCTCAAATTACTCTCCAGAAAGCAGAATTTGCTTCTCAAAAAGAAAAGCTTGCCTGGGAAAAAGAGCTTTTGGGACTCTATGTCTCAGAACATCCTATGAAAGAATTTCAAAAAATATTAGAAGGAAAAGTTACTTCATGCAGTAATCTTTCTATTGACCTTGCTAACCAGAAAGTGAGAATAGCTGGAGTGGTTAGTAAAATTAAAAAAATCATTACAAAAAATAACGATCCCATGCTCTTTGTGACAATCGAAGACACATCAGGAAATGTCGAGGTGTTGGTTTTCCCTAAGCTACTTGAAAAAACAACTGATATTTGGGAAGAAGATCAAAAAGTAATTATCGAAGGAAGAGTAAGCGACAAAGATGGAATACCAAAAATACTTCTAGATTCTGCAAAGCCTTTAAATAAAAAAACAATCTTAGAAACTAAAAACAACCCCTTGTCACAAAGGTCAACGCCAACTCCTGCTTATCAACCTATTTATCATCCTCACCAACCAACTTACCAAAATTATCTATCAAATAATTATCAGAATCAAAACATAGAAAATCAAATCAAAATAAACCTTCCCCAAAAAGTAAATCGAGATCTCTTGACAGACTTAAAAAAAATTCTTGTTAAATCCCCTGGTAATAAAAAAGTGGTCCTAAAAATGCCAGAAGGCAAAGAGATTGAAACATCTTTGAGAATTGAACCCACAGATGAGTTAAAGAAAGAAATAGGAAAACTTAATATTAAAATTTAGTTTATATATTAGGGGCTGCGAATCAAGAATCATGGGTTTAAAACCCCAAATCTCAAATTACAAGTTCCAAACAAGTACCAATCACCAAAATCCAAAATCCAAAACAACCTGTTTAAAATTTTGAAAATTGGAATTTAGATATTGTTTGGAATTTGGTGTTTGGTGTTTGAAATTTCGACACTGGTGCCTGGTGACTAACCCCTATCACCCACAATCCCTAACCTCTAAAACCTAAAAAATGGTCATTTAGACATTGGACATTAACTAGAAATTCCTAATTGGAAATTGGTCATTTGCAGTCTCTGAATACAAAAACTACTCCTAATTATTTTGATTGCTATCCTCTGTCACCTAAATTCTAATCATGCTATAATGCTCATAAGAAACAATTATTTTCTAGAAAATCGATTAAACTATCTTTGGCAAAAACATTTTCCAGATATTAAAAAAATAAACCTAGTAAGAATTAAATTCGGTAGAAAAGCGAGGAGACAGCTTGGGAGTATTAGATTTGATCCTCAAAAAAATATTAGTCGAATAATTATCACAAGCTACTTCCGCTCAAGCAAAGTACCCTCTTTTGTAATAGATTCTACTATTGCTCACGAGCTTACCCATTTTGCTCAAGGCTTTGCATCGCACCATAAAAAATTACTTCACTATCCCCATCAAGGAGGAGTTGTAAATAAAGAGCTCGATAAAAGAGGTTTAAAAGAAAAAAGGTCAAAAACTAGAAAATGGCTTAAAGAAAATTGGCTTAAATTTATAAAAAACTATGACCGCACAAAGAGAAAGTAAAAATTCCCCTATTAAAATAAAGGTTAAAACTTTCGCCAAAAAAAGAATTAAAAAGACAACTAAAACGAAAAAAAGTACAATCAAAAGTATGTTTCCATTCTTTAAAAAATCCGAATCTAAAAAGAAAACTAGAAACTCTACTAGTTATAACTTTATCAATCTTGGAAAAATCCCAACTGGTCCTTCTTACAAAAAGATAGCTTTCGTTTTCATCTTTATTGCTATTATCCTTCTTGGAACAATCTCCTATTTTAGCTTTTCCAAAGCAGAAATCTTTATTATTCCTAAAAAAGAAACTTTACCCATGGATTTTGAGGTTGTTGCTCACGAAAATCCTAGTCTAGAATCGCAAAATGCAATTACGGGTGAAATTGTATCCCAGGAAGCCTCTGAATCTAAAAAAATAACAGTATCCGAAAAACAAGGTGTAGAATCTTATGCTTCTGGAGAAGTAACTATTTATAACAAAAGAAGTCAAGCTCAAGCTATCGTAAAAGGATCTCGTCTTTGGCCAAATGGTAAATCTACTCCCCAATTTCGAACCCAAGCTTGGGTAAGTATTCCTGCGGGAGGTACTGCTAAAGTAAAAGTAGTTTGTGATCAGAAAGGAAAAATTGGAGATATCGGACCGGTAAGATTCATCTTCCCAGGATTTAAATCAGAAGCATACCAAAAAACAGTCTATGCTGAATCTTATACTAAAATGACTGGGGGTTACAAAGAAGTAAGTATGATTCTTAAAGAAAATGTAGAAGATGCAAAAAAAGAATTAGAAAATGAGCTTTATGAAAAAGCAACAGATAAACTAAAGGGAAAAGCAGAAAAAGAAGGAAAAGTTATTATTGAGGAAGGAATTAAAAAAGAGCTTGTAGATTCCTCTTCTAATGCGAAAATAGGCAAAATTGGAGAAAGAACATTTACTGCTTCCGCAAAAGTAAAAGCTACTACAATACAGTTTAGTAAAAAAGAAGCGCTGGAAATTGCTAAAAAGAAAATAAAACAGCATGTCCCTGAAGGAAAAGAGTTTACCCAAATTAATGAAGATACCTTCTCTTATGAAATTAAAAATTTGGATCTAAGAAAGAAAGAGGTAATATTAGAACTTCACATAGAAGGAGACCTGATTCTGAAAGTGACATCAAAAATATTTGATAAAGATAAAATAGCAGGCTTAAACGAGCAAGAACTAAAAGAATATTTTTCTCAATTTAATGATGTGGATAAGGTAGAGATCAAATTTACCCCTTCTTGGCTCAAGACAATACCAACCTTGCACGATCACATCAATATTCAGATTAAATAAGTTGACTAATTTTAAAATTTCTACTATTCTTAAACTTAAGACAATTTTTAAAAGCGTTTGATGAAAGACATGTTTTAGGGAAAGCTTAAACTTCACAGGGAGCAAAAGCCACTGACTGAGAGCTTTTGTAAGCAAGATCCCTAGAATACCACTTTTTTAGAAGCTGGACTTAATACCTCCCGGCAAGACCTTTTCCGTTAATAAAGGTAAATCAAGATAGTTTAGGTTCTGTCCTAAATTAACTTGGATGGAACCGCGAAGGTTTTAGAAAACTTCCGCTCCAAGAAATTAATCGTTTTTTAAGGTTAATTTTTGCGAGAGGAGGTTTTTTGTTTAGCCTACAGAGAGATAACCTTCCACTCTTTAGGGTACTAGGAATAGAATTAGCTTATAACTTTTCAGCTTGTAAAAAATTGAATATAAAAAGAAGCTCTCTGATATGCTAGAATGAAAGCAAAGATTCTAATTTACCAATTTCCTGGCATATCTGAAATTCTTGATTCGTGATTCTTGATTCTTATTTTTAATTCCGCATTTAATCTTTTAGCTCCAATCTCATGTCAAAAAAAGAAAAAGACTTAGAATTAGACTCCATGCGTCACTCTGCAGCGCATGTCTTAGCATCTGCTGTTTTAGAACTTTTTCCAGATACTAAACTTGGTATCGGTCCAACTATTGAAGATGGGTTTTATTATGATTTTGATTTTAAAAGTCCTCTCTCTCCTTCCGATCTCAAGAAAATCGAAAAGAAAATGCGGGAAATTATAAAAAAGAATTTACCATTTAAAAAAGAAGAATTGAGTGTTAAAGATGGTATTAAGCTTTTCAAGGACCTCAAACAACCTTATAAAGTTGAGTTAATTAAAGATTTAGAAAAAGAAGGAGAAAAGAAAGTCTCTATTTATAGAACCGGAGACTTTGCGGATCTATGTAAAGGTCCTCATGTCAAATCTACAAAAGAGGTAAAAGCTTTCAGGCTAGACAAAGTCGCTGGTGCTTATTGGAAAGGTGATGAAAAGAATAAAATGTTGCAAAGGATTTATGGTATCGCCTTTAATACTAAAGAAGAGCTACAGAAATACTTAAAAATGATGGAAGAAGCAAAGAAAAGAGATCATAGAAAGATCGGTAAAGAGCTTGAGCTTTTCTTTTTTCATTCTGCTGCCCCTGGAGATCCCTTCTGGCAACCGAAAGGATTAATCCTTATCAAAGAACTCTTTAAATATTGGCGCGAAATTCACGAAAGAGAAGGATACGTCGAGGTACGTACTCCAGAAATCCTGACACGAAAAGTATGGGACCAAAGTGGACACACAGATTTCTTCATTGAGAAAATATACAAAGTTACCACTCCTGATTCTAAAGAATGGAATATGGCTATCAAGCCAATGAACTGTGATGGCGGGATTATTATCTACAAGACTCGTCTCCGTTCTTACAAAGAATTTCCTCTTAGAATGGGAGAGCTTGGGGTA
>PFNU01000034.1 GCA_002792135.1 bacterium (Candidatus Torokbacteria) CG_4_10_14_0_2_um_filter_35_8
TTACGGGGGTTTATGTGCAAAATCTTTATATTCTTGATCCAGAAAATTCAAGAATAGTAGTTTTTGATAAAGAAGGAAAGTTAATTACTCAATATATTATTGAAAACATAGGAAAAATAAAAAAAATATTTGTAGAACCGCAAAAAAAGAAGTGTTTCCTACTTTCGGAAAATAAAGTTTTAGAATTCCCTATTAATTAATAAAGATAGTATTAATAATCAACACTACTACCAGTCTCTGGTTCTACATACTCAGCTTTTACTATTAACCTTTTTAGATCAGTGCCAACAGGCCAGCAAGTTATCAGCGTTAAAGTATAATCAAAATCCGCTTGCCAGACTGTCTTTAGATCATGCCTAGAGACAGTCTTTTTGTATCTCACAATATAAGTAAATTTGCGCTGATCTTTATAAATAACAATATAATCACCATTTTCTAACTTATCAAGAAGCGTAAAAACAGTATCATATTTGCCTTTTCTAAAAATATTTCTTGAAGAACTGTGACCACTAACAAGGGTATTCCCTTTCTTTCCAAAACCCGTACTATCTTTTTCTATTATTACTCCTTTTTTTAGATATTTCTGATTGAGAGCTTCTTCATAAGTATCACTAAAAATAATAGGCGCTTTCACTTTTATTTTTGGGGCAATAATCTGATCAGGGATATCCTGTAACTTATTATCTTCACTAGTATCTCCTGGAATAATATCTCTTG
The DNA here is from genome assembly GCA_002792135.1 of bacterium (Candidatus Torokbacteria) CG_4_10_14_0_2_um_filter_35_8. GTDB lineage: Bacteria > Patescibacteriota. Next base: position 718 of record PFNU01000034.1, read on the forward strand.
CCGAAAGAGGTTCCCAATCAGCAGAACTAATCTGTTGCTCATCTCCATATCTACCAGTCCACCAATATAAAAACCGTGTTTTTAAGGCTTGGTAATTAAAAGCCCCATAAACAATAAGAAAAACAACCAATATAGTAAAAGCGGCAGAAAATATCTTCTTAGAAATTTTGATAAGTTTACTATCGAACATTATTTTTGAACGCTTCGTATTCTTAATCCATTTTTCGGATTATAACACAAAACGATAACTGTATAAAATAAAATATAAGTTTCATTCGGCTATAATGATCTTAAGCACCCTGGAGAAAATAGAATGAGTTGTTTCAAAGAGTATAAACCAAAAAGTCTGCTTTTCCAAAACTGAGCAGACTTATTTGGTCTCCTAAGAACCTATAATAAATTTTTAAAGAATTTTCCTTATTTTAGAGCAACTGTTGCGCCTGTTTCTTCTAATTTTTTCTTTATCTCTTCAGCCTCATTTTTAGCAATATTTTCAGCAATAACCTTTGGTGCAGCATCTACCAGATCTTTTGCTTCTTTAAGGCCTTTTTGTGTGATTTCTCTTACGGCTTTGATAACTTGGATTTTCTGATCACCTACTTCTGTTAGCTCAATATTAAACTCTGATTTTTCTTCCTCGGTACCAGAGGCTTCTCCTTCAGCTGAGCTAGTACCAGGAGACGCAGCAACCCCTACAACCTGCTGTGCTGATACTCCAAATTTATCTTCCAAAACTTTTACAAGCTCAGAAAGCTCAAGAACGCTCATCTTCTCTATCTTCTCAATAATATCTTCATGTTTCTTCTCTAGCTTTGAAAATTCTTCTTCTGAGAAATTTTTATCATCAAGAGAGGCGTCTTCTTTTTTACCTTTTACTTTTTCCTTTTTTTCCTCTTTTTTTTCTTCTGCCATATGATAAATTCAAAATTAAAAATTAAAAGTTCAAAATTTAAAAAATGTAAAATTATGCTTTTTCTTTCTCGGCTTTAATATTATTTAAGACAAAAACTAATGATTGGATATTACTTCGTAAAACATTTACAAAACCAGAAATAGGAGAGTTTATTACAAACAAACACTGGGAAAGAAGTACATCTCTATCTGGAAGTTTGGCAAGATGCTGCATCACGTCTGCATCAATAAATTCTTTATCCATAATTCCTCCTAAAATTTCTAATTTATTGTTTTCTTTTGCAAATTCGCTGATTTTCTTAGGAGCAGAGGTCTCATCTTGAGAAAAAGCAAAAGCAACGGGTTTCTTAAAGTCAGAGACTTTAACCTCTTCAGCTAAACCTATTTTCTGCAATGCTTTTCTAAAAAGACTTTTTTTAGCAACTCTATACAACACATTTACTTCTTTAAAATTCCTTTTAAGTTCTTGAATTTCATTAACTCCAATACCCTGGTATCCAACCATTACTACACACTTCGAATCAGCAAGTCTATCCTGCAAGAAAGCTATTTCTTCTTCTTTTTGTTTCCTTGTCTTAGCCATTTTATACTAATAAATAAAAAAGTGCCTTTTGCCACAAGACACCAAAAAAACCTCTGGATTAGCTTCTTGGCCTCGGTAGGATTTATTTTAGCACCTACTGTCTATGGCTAGTTTTTATTATAAGAAAATATCTCTTGTTGTCAAATATTTCCTGTGGGTAATTAGGCTAGGTTACAATACGCAAGAAAACGACATATGAAGTGTTGTTTTCTTATTTTTTAAAAAGAAGCTAACTCAAACTCATCGCCACCATAATACTAACTCCTAACTCCTA
>PFNU01000050.1:0-633 GCA_002792135.1 bacterium (Candidatus Torokbacteria) CG_4_10_14_0_2_um_filter_35_8
ATATCCCGATTGGATCAGTCTCTATTACTCCATCTAGAGAAGATCTTCACTATAACGAGAAGACTATTAAAACTCTTATAGAGAGTTATCTGAAAATTAAAGATGAACTTCAACTACGATTAAAAGAAGAACTTAGAGTAAAAAATCTTTGCCAAATATCAGAGTTTCTCGGAGAGAACAATAATTATGGAAACTTTATAGATAAATTCAAGTTTACCTTTCCAGAGAGTGTTCTTCTTACAAACGGGAGCGGAAGTGTCATAAGAGATATTATCCCATTTGATGTTACATTGTCTTCAATAAAGAAAATTGGATATTCTTTGTCTTATAAGAGTCGTTATGTTTTAAATGCTTGGACGACAATTTTAAATCTTAGAGAATATGCGGAACATATAATAATTCAAACGAAGGAATCTGTCTCTCGTTTGAGGCCGATAGTTAAAAACTGTCCGGATATTCATAAGATTTTAATAATAAAGCCCCCCGTTTCAGAGAATACTCAAGATATTCTCCAATGGTGTCAGAAACATCTAACCCCCAAAGTTCTTCTACAGGAAGACGCAGAAGAACAGTGGCTTCCAAAGAAAGTAAAAGTAAAGGTAGAGAAAAAAGAAAGAAGAAGATTAAAATATC
>PFNU01000050.1:639-783 GCA_002792135.1 bacterium (Candidatus Torokbacteria) CG_4_10_14_0_2_um_filter_35_8
GAAATTATCTTGTAGGCTCTATCACTACAAGATTTATTAAGAATAGTCAAGAACTCTTTACAAACCAGTTAGAGGAAGAGATTAACCTCAAAGAAGGAGGAATCTATGCTCATTTCCTGAAAGGAAGAAAGAAGATCTCCTCAG
>PFNU01000050.1:899-2401 GCA_002792135.1 bacterium (Candidatus Torokbacteria) CG_4_10_14_0_2_um_filter_35_8
AAATTTGATAAGCTATTCAAAGGAAGGAAGAATTGGGTTACTCTAGAAGAAAAAATAGAGGAGGCGAAAAAGATTGCTGTAAAAAGATATCTCCAAACTAAAGAGGAAGAAACTAAATTAACTTTAGCACAAATTGCAACTCTTTATGACATTCTTAACCTCTTTACTGGAAAAGATTTTCAGGATGTAAAGAATCTTCAACTTCTAACAGAGATGATAACAAAAGAAACTCCAAGAACAGAGGAAAGTTCAGATCTTGAACTCGATCAGCTTTCCCGTCTCTTTACAGTTGAGGAAAAAAAGGAAATTAGTAAGAAAAAGAATCAAGAATTTAAAAAACTATCTACTCGAATAAAAGAGGTTTTAGAAATTATTAGTAGTAAGTTTTATCTACTGGAAGTTTTAACAAATTCTTTTACCCAAACCTTTGAAAGAGGTTCGACTAATAATCATTTCTTTCTGGAAGATGCTTTAAAAGCAGAGGTTGAGATTTATCTTGAAGCAAAGCTTCAGGAAGAGAAACATAGATTAGCAGAAGAAATTCCTCATTAAGAGGAATAACTGAGAGAGAAAAAGGAGTAAGATAAAGCATGTTTAGCTATTCATTAACCACACGGGTTCTAACAGTTTTCATTCCGGGAGAAACTCCCCACCAAATAAAGGTAGATCACGAATCACCCCTCTTTAGGAGGGCTTTAGAAATCGTAACTTCCCAGGACGAAAGTCTTAAGGACGAGCTTCTAAAGATCTTTGTTCCATTAAAGAAGATCGAAACCCCTCACGGAGACTTCATAATTAAGGATGGAGAAGTTTTTTGGAAAGGAAAACGACTCCATAACGTAGCAGTAGATCGACTTCTAGAGTTGAAAGAGATGGGACTACCCTACGATAGCCTTCTCAACTTCATTAGGAGAGTCCTAATGAACCCCTCCTTCCAGAGTGTTAACGAACTTTATAATTGGCTTGCCAATAAGGGTCTTGCTATCACTCCAGATGGAATGGTTATAGGATATAAGGCTATCCGAGAAGATTGGACAGATATTCATTCTGCAACCTTCAATAACCATCCAGGACAGGTACATGAGATGCCTCGAAATGAAGTAGATGATAACCAGCAGAACAATTGTTCTGCTGGATTCCATATTGGTAATCTCGCCTATGCTCTTGACTTTATGCCCAGTACTGGACATATCGTCTTAGTAGAGTTCGATCCTGCTGATGCTGTTTCGGTTCCTACTGATTGCTCTTATCAGAAGCTCCGAGTTTCAAAGTATCGAGTTATTGAAGAATATACCTCCAAAGAACCTCTTCAGTCTCCAATCTTCGAGAGAGAACTTCCTGGTTCTTGGGAGGAAGATTACGAAGAGGACGACGAAGATTACAACGAAGATTACGAAGATGATGAAGATGAGGATGAAGAAGATGATGATTACGAAGATGATGATGAAGAGGATGATGATGAAGAAGATGAGGGGGATGAAGAAGATGAAGATGAGGAAGAA
>PFNU01000033.1 GCA_002792135.1 bacterium (Candidatus Torokbacteria) CG_4_10_14_0_2_um_filter_35_8
GGGGGTAGTATGAAGATAGGCATTATAATCAGGATTATCAAATCCTTTATCAAGTTTCGACAAAGCGGTTTTCAAAATTCTAGCTAAACTTTCTTTGGTCGCATGATCAATATCTTCAAAAAATGGTTGATGCGTTTTGGGAATAATTTGTATTTCGAAAGGACTCTTTGATGCAAAAGGACAAAGTGCGATAAATTCCTCATTCTCTGCTATAATTCTCTCTTTAAGTTTTTGTTCCTTTTTGATCACATCACAATAGATACATCTTTTATACTCTTTAAAATAAGTCTCGCTACTCTCCATTTCTCTTAGAATTGTATCAGGAATTAGAGGAATCGCAAAAATCTGAAAATGTGGATGAATAATAGATGCGCCTGCTTCTCTACCATGATTTTCAATTATCTGGATATATCTTGTAAATTTACCCTTACTTAAATTTTGGTAACGATTCTGAAGGACGTTCACCACATCTTGAATTTCTTCTTCATTCATTTCTGCTAAAAAGCTCTCATGGCTTCTCGTAATTACAACCTCATGGCTACCCGCCCCATTCATAGAAGTATAAAATTCATCTTCACGAAAAGAAAGTGTTTTTTCGGATCTAAATGCTTCAAATTTATTAGGAACAACTCTTACTTGCCATTTGCCTTTATCATCTTTCAGAGAAAAAATTTCTGGAGGCGTCATCTCCTCATTTCCAGGACAGAAAGGACAATTCTTTATATCAACCTTTTCCTCTTCTTTTTTCTTTCTAAAAGCATCGGGTCGTTTTGCCCTATTTTCAGAAATCACAACCCAATTTTTTTTGAAAGGATTTTGACGTAACTCAGACATAAGATTAATTAAAAGTTAAAAATGCAAAATGCAAAATTATTAGGTCTTCCTATGTTATTTGATGTTTGATAGCTCTACGTTTTCTTCTTAGCGTTGAGACACTCGCTCCTAGAATTCTAGATAGCTCTACTGTTTCTTGTAGTAGTTTCTCTACTTTACTCTTGTCTGCTTTTTTAGAATCTCTTAATAAGCATAACCAAAATTTACTTTCGTTTGCTGATTTTAATGCATGGTTAAGAAAATTAGTGAAATCTTTTTTACTACTCCCTGATTGAGCTTCAATAATGTTTGCGCCTATACTTGTTGCACTTCTAAGCAGCTGTCTTGCTACTATTTGAACATTGAAATCTCTCTTATCTAAAATATCAATAAATTTAAAGATGCTCAAACCGTAGATATAGGCTCTTTTCTTTAAATCAGTTGCATAGTTATCAGGTTTTTTATACTCCATTTTTATTAATTAATTTTGAACTTTTAACTTTGAATTTTGAATTTATTTATATTTACCAGTTATCAAGTTCCACTTTATCTGAAATAGCTCTAATAAGGTTTTTATATATGCAGAAGGTTTTACTTCGCTTTTACCTACATTTACCCATTTTACTGGCATCTCTTTAATCTTATATCCAAGTTTTCTTGCAATTGCTAAAATTTCAATATCAAATCCCCATTTTTCAATTCTCTGTTTTGAGAAAATGTCGTAAACAGCTTTTTTAGTAAAACACTTAAATCCACGCTGAGAATCATAAATTCCAGGAAGAGCTATAAGTCTTATTAAAAGCTTAGACCAATGACCAAACAACCTTTTATACCAACCTGTTTCCTCGTAAACTTCAGCACCAGGAACTTCAATGGAACCAATGACAACATCATAACCTTTCTTAAAAAATGACCACATTTTATCCATATGAGAAATATCAGTGGAATTATCAGCATCCATAAATAAAATATATTCTCCATTTGCAATAAGCATTCCATTTCTTACAGCGCAACCCTTTCCTTGACATTTTTCTACTAAAATAGAAATATAATCTCTTTTTTTAATTTTCTCTCCAATCATTTCCATTGTTCTATCGGAAGAATTATTATCTACTGCTAAAACTTCAATTTCAAAATCTTGTTTTTTATACCACTCATCTATCTTGTCTAAAGTTTTTTCTATAACTTTTTCCTCGTTATAACAAGGGATTACTATGGAGAATTTCGGTGCATTTTTTGATTTCTGTTTGTTTCCCATTTTTTGTTAATAAATAAAAAATAAAAAGATTAAAGTTTATCAAGATACGTCTGTAATATTTCAGCTGCTGCCACTGTATTTATTTCTTTCTTATCAATCTTTTGATCAGCAAATTTGCCTTCTGCTAACTTGGATGTTAATCTCTCATCTTCATAATCAACATAAATATCTAAACCAGAGGAAATTTTCTTTCCAAACTCCTTAATTTTCTGAGTGAGTTTGTGCTTCTCACCTGATAAGTATTTCGGCAGACCCAAAACTATCTTCTTTACTTTCTCATTTTCGCATATTTTTCTTAGTTCTTCAAGCACA
>PFNU01000039.1 GCA_002792135.1 bacterium (Candidatus Torokbacteria) CG_4_10_14_0_2_um_filter_35_8
TTATTTACAAGGTTAGTAAGTCTTCTTACAAAAGATACAGGAGATGTTGTATAGGTATTTGTAAGATTAGCAGTAAGATCAAGGTATGTAGGTTGGATAGATTGTATTGATCTATATTCTTCAGTTACTCCATTTGTGATATAGATAAGATCACCTATTTGAAATCCTGAAGTATCAGGAAGGTATACCTTATCTTGTCCTGATGATGAAGTAGCATTTATGAGTATCTTTATATTCTGAGGAAATGTTGCTGAGTCTAAAGTGGTCTCAGAGTTTGCTCCTAGGAAGAATTTGATATCGGAAGGAAGTTTAGTAAGAGTTCCAAATCCTAAATTATAGTTTGAGGTTACGTCGGTTTGAGTCCATACTTTTTCTTCAATTATGAAGCTAGAGATCTCTCCTTGATATTGATTCGTATTTTGGTAATCTGATCCAATGTTTAGCTTTGATGAGAGATTAAGAGAAGGTGGAGTATAATCAGTTGTTGATGATTGTACAAGATCATTGTTTATATAGAGACTGTAATTATCATTAAGAAAATCATATGTTAGAGTAAGATATTGATCAGATCCTGCTGTAAATACTTGGGGAAGAGATGAGACTATAACTTGGTTATTGGAGAAGAACTTATAACTATCACTTGAGAAATCATAATAGATTGAGAGTCTATTTGTATCATCTACTCCTCTTATATCAAAGATATAATAGTTAGAACTTATACTCTCATCTGAATCAAAGTAAGGTTTCATCCAAAGCTTTATTGTTCCTTGATTAGTACTCACATGTTCAAAGTTATTAGTACCTATTTCTTTTCCTTTATCATAACTTAATTTATCTCCATTTACTGTTAGAGGATTATGATCTGGATCGGAAAACATTATTGAGTTTTCAAATCCTACTTTTCCTTCTCTATATCCAAATCCTGAGTTCCAAGTTGCAGCCTCTCCTTCATCTCCAGAAAGTAAAGATGCCATGCCTACATGAAGAAGTTTCTTCTTTAATTTGATATTTCCTACCGCTGTATCGTCTAGATTATTTGTTTTAGATTCATAGAAATTAGGGTTTGCTGGATCCCAGATAGAATGTCCTGACCCTGCCTGCCAATCAGTTTGAGTCCAAAGAGTCTGAGCGGCAGAGGCAGAATTTGAGGTAACAAAAACAGAAGAAAATATAATTCCTATTGTTAAAGATAAACTAATAAAGAATTTTAGCTTTTTCTTTAAGGTTTTTTTAAGATTAGGTTTTTTATTCATTATTCTACTATTTTTAGTATTCCACAATAATTTTACTAGTTTTATAATATCATATTTGTTTTTTTATTGTCCAATGTTGTTAAAAAGCTATCAAAGAATTTACTATTTTCTTGATTATTCTTGTCTATTTCCCATTTAGGCCCGTAGTACGGGATGAAGCAGGATTATTGATGATGTATTTTCGAATCTCTGTTAATTCTTTTTCGTTTCTAATCACGTGGTCGTAGAAACGAGGTTGCCAGAAGAATTGTTAATTTCTCATTAGATGGATACGTCTGGTACAAATGGATTTAAATGATCCAATAATCGTAGATAATGAATTTGGTTTTGGGGATATCTTAGAGAAATGTTTGTATTCACCATTGTAGGAACGAGGCGCCGCCTCGTTCCTACGTTTGATATCATCATCCTTTTCAATCACAACAATCCCATGAATATGATCTGGCATTACTATCCATTTATCTAAAAATACGTCTTTAAAATGTTTTGGAATCTCCGACCAATATTTCTTAGCAACTTCTCCAATTTTTGATAACTTCATTTTTCCATTAACAACATTACCGAAAAAAACATTCTTTAAACCTTGTACAGATAGTTACAAAATAATATCCATTTTGAAAATAATCATAACCTGGGATACGGTATTGTTTTTGGAGTTTGTATGACATAGGCTTTTGATAATTTGAGAAGAGATACTAAATTTATTTTAATTATACCAAAAAAACAAAATTAATCTAATTTAAAAAGATGTTACAATATAACGTCTCTACAATAATGGGTACACCACAGCGTATCTCTTTATTCTATATTCTCACTCACTAATTCCTAACCCCTAATGCCCAATACCTAAATCAAAATCCCTCATAATCCCTCATCACAAGCTGTGCTTGAACTTGTTTAACGGTTTCAATAATTACTGAGACTACAATTAGAAGTGCAGTCCCTTCTAATGTCATATTTTTTATACCAGTAAAATATTCAAGTGCAAAAGGCATAATAGCAATGCCTCCCAAAAATAAAGCACCAGCAAGAGTAATTCTATTAATTACGCGGGAAAGGTATTCTGCGGTCTGAGATCCGGGCCGCTTTCCAGGAATAAATCCTCCTTGTTTTTGAAGGTTTTCCGCGATACTCTTTGGTTCAAAAATAATAGCAGTATAAAAATAAGTAAAAGCAACAACTAACATAAAATAAAGAGAAGCATAGAATGCTTGATCTTTAAAAAGACCAGCAACATAATTTGCGGCTTTGGCAATTATCTCGTTTGAAGCATTGACTAAGAAATTGGCAACAACCCCCGGAAAAAGCATTACTGACATTGCAAAAATAATAGGAATCACACCTGCAGTGTTTACTCTCAAAGGAAGATGGGTTGATACTCCACCATACATCTTGTTTCCTCTTATCCTTCTTGCATATGATACAGGAATATTCCTCTGACCTTGAGTAATAATTACTACTCCAATAACCATCAAGACTAACACCCCGATATACGCCAAAAATTTAATGAGATCTACAGCTCCTGTTATTAAAAGTACATTTTGCTGAATAGACATTGGTAGTCCTGCTATAATACCGCCAAAGATAATCAGAGAAACTCCGTTTCCTATGCCATATTCAGTAATTAACTCTCCAATCCATACTAAAAACATAGTACCTGCAATAACAGAGATAACAGTAGTAGCTAAATTAAAAGGAGTGAGATTAGTAATTGCTGGCCGGTCTCCTCTAGAAAGCATGTTAATCATTGCGTAAGACTGCAGAGCAGCAAGAGGAATAGTAAGATAACGAGTAATTTGGTTAAATTTCCTTTTTCCTTCTTCACCCTCTTCTCTATACCATTCTTCTAACTTGGGGAAGATCATCATCAAAAGCTGCATGATAATAGATGCTGTGATATAAGGACCAACACCCATCATAACTACAGAAAGTTTGGAAAGTCCTCCTCCAGTAAAAATATCTAAAAGTCCGAAAATCTGATTTCCTGCAAAAAATTCTTTCAAATTTTCTACATCCACTCCTGGTACAGGAATATGAGCCGCTATTCTAAAAATTATAAGTAAGAAAAAAGTATAGAATAACTTTCTTCTTAGTTCTTTCACTTTGAATACTTGTGTGATTTTGGAAAAATTCATGGATTTAGGGTGTAGGAGTTAGCTTCTTAGCTTGTACCGTATTACGGAATTAAAAATTCAAAATGCAAAATTTAAAGTTAAGAATTTAGAATGTAGAACACAGAATCTTCCACCCAAGGCAGATCACTCTGTGGCTAAAGAATTTATATTCTCTATATTCTAAATTCTAACTTAGTTCCTAGTAGCCTATTTT
>PFNU01000081.1:0-7896 GCA_002792135.1 bacterium (Candidatus Torokbacteria) CG_4_10_14_0_2_um_filter_35_8
TTAAAACTAAACTTTGTCCTGGTATGGAATCTTCAGTAGATAAAACCTGTTTTACTTTTCCCGTGGAATCAACTTCTACTTCTTTACTACCATAGACTCCTCGCAAAATTTGTTCATAAGATTTCTCAAGACCTGTTTTCCCTATAGTGTCAGTTAGAATATACCCTTCTTCTTTTTTTGTTTCTAGCTCTTCTTTACTCAACTTGCCCGTATATCCTAATATATGTGAAAAATAAGGGCTTTCCTGATATTCTCTTTGGGCATAGGTTCTAATTTTTATGCCGGGAATTTCAGAAAGTTCTACTTCAGCAAGTAATGAATCCTCTTTAGAGAGATGTTCTTTAATTAAAATTTCCTCTAGAGAAAAAGGGTGTGTGTTTTTGATTTTTTGAGTAACTTCTTTTTTATTTAATTTTAGAACGTCACAAACTTTCAGAATTATATTATCTAAATCCTCTTCTTTTTTAGGTAAATTCAATGGTATAGCTACTAAATCAAAAGAAGGAATATTGCGTACTAGAATACGATTTTTACTATCATAAATTATTCCTCTTGCCGAGGGTACTGCTTCTCTCCGAGTTTTATTTAACGATGCCATCTCCTTGTAATATTCTCCTTTTATTACCTGAAGATAAAACATCCTGAAAGTAAGAATTGAAATAAAGAGGATTAATACTACTCGAAAGCTTCTAATTAATGATTTAGAGTATTCTTGACTTGGTTTTCTGTCTTTATCAATAGGTTCAAAAAAGGTTTCTTCTATTTCTAAAGAAGATCTTTTTTCTTTCTCAGTGCTTTCTTTATCTTCATATAGTGTAACTTTTTCTACTAAATTTTCTAAGTTTATCTTTCTTTTTGGCATTGGAGAAGTCGAAAAGATAACTTAAGATGAAAAGTAATACGAATTATGCGAATCCGCCCTGGGCGGACGAATTTCTGTGCGAATGTAAGTGAATCAGGAATCGTGAATTAGGAATTAGGGGATTAGGTTACTAGGCTACTAGAGTTCATTACGATTATAATTTCTGAACTTATACTATCTTTAAATTTTAAATTTGGAATTTTATTCACTAGTCCCTGATCTTTAGTCCCTGGTCTCTAATTCTATCAAGAAATTTCAATCTGTCTCTCGTATAACTTAAGCCATGTAGAAACTTTCCAGAATACTTTAAATAAGATAATTTGAGCAATAAGATTTCCCAGAATTTTTCCTGCCAGGAGTTGGAATGATAAAAAATTTGAAAGGTCAATAAAAGAATATTCCCAAATAATCAGTAGCTCTGCTAGACTCCAATAGAAGCTAAAATAAATAACAGTAGCAATAAAAGTAATAATTAGAATAACATATAATTTAGGTTCAGAGAATAAGGAGTGACTTATAACGTTAATTAGAAAAGTGATTATAACAAAAGTAATAATAAATAAGCCAAAAGGCGTCATGGAAAGAATATCCAAAATAAAGCCTCCTGTAAATGCTAGCAAAAGAGTACTTTTGTAATCTTGAAAGATAGCCCATGAAATTAAAAAAACAAAAGGAATATTAAAAAGTGAGGGAAAGTATTTCACAAGTGTTATTTGCAAGATAACAGTGCTAATTGTAAGTAAAATACCAACGAAAAGTTTCATTTATTTTTCAAAACAAAGACTATTTCTAAAGATTTAAAACTTATGGGTGATCTAATACTTGCTTTCTGAAAAATTTCATTATCCGATGACTCTATTTCCCAAATTTTACCAATAATCAATCCTTTAGGTAAACTTTCTTCTAAACCCGCAGTGATCACTATATCTTGTGCTTTCAGCAAAGCATTTTGAGGAATCATTTCCATTCGCAGGCCTAAGCCATGCTCTCCTTTAACAATTCCTCGAGCCCTAGAATCTTGTACTATACCGCTTACCCTACTCTCTGTGTTAGTAATTAAGAGAATTTTTGAACTTCTCTTGTCTACTTCAATAACTCTACCGATAAGAATTCCATCTGAAACAATTACAGCTAAATCCTTCTCTACCCCATCTTCTCTGCCTTTATCAATAATTACAAAATCTCCTGGGTTTTCAGGATCAAGGCCAGAGATGTTGCCTGGAATAAGTCTGGCTTCCTCTTTTTCTGTAAAATCTAAAGCTTCTTTTAAAGCTTGATTTTCCCTTTTTAATTCCTCTGTTTTGACGTTTTTTACTGTAAGCTCTCTTACTTCTTCAGAAAGTTTCTGATTTTCTCTATTTAAATCTTGAATAGAGATTAAAATAGCAAAAGACTCTGCTATAGAATCTCCTATTTTAAAAGATATTTTTTGAATAGGAAGAAGCACAAAATAGAGAGAATCTTTCACAGAATCCATTATCTGAAAGTAGTTGAGAACTATAATTCCCACTACAAAAAATAAAGTAATCGCAAAAATCCAAAATTTGTTTTGGAAAAGCTTTTTCATTAATTAGGGGTTAGGTGGTAGAGGTTAGGTGATAGGGAGCAAAAATTAAATTTCTAAAGATTCAATTTCTACAACCTATAACCTAAACAGGTACTTCCCTTTTATCAGGAGACAGCAAGATCTCCCCTAAAGCATCTAGATCCTCCAAAACAACCCCACACCCTCTTGCTACACAAGTTAGAGGATCATCTGCAATATGCACTGGAATACCTGTTTCTTTTGAAATGAGCTTATTAAGTAAACGTAAAAGAGCTCCGCCTCCAGAAAGCACGATACCTTTTTCCATAATATCGGCAACAAGTTCAGGAGGTGTCTCTTCTATAGTTGCTTTAACATTACTAACCAAAGTTTTTATAGAGGGACTTAAAGCTTTTCTTACTTGTTCATCGGTCACTTTTGCCTTTTTAGGAAGACCTGTTACTAGATCTCTGCCTTTCATAATGTAAGCGAGTGGCTCTTTGAGAGGTATAGCAGATCCGATAGCAATCTTAATATCCTCTGCAGTACGTTCCCCAATAAGTAAGTTAAATTCACTTCTTGCAAAATCAACAACATTTTCGTCAAGCTCAGTACCTGCAATTCGGAGAGAACGAGAAACAACAACTCCTCCTAAAGAAATTACCGCAATTTCAGTAGTACCTCCACCAATATCACAAATCATACTTCCTTCAGAATCTTGTATAGGAAGCTTAGCACCAATAGATGCTGCCATGGTTTCTTCTATTAAATATGTTTTTCTAGCACCGGCGTTAATCGCTGCATCTTCTACTGCTTTTCTTTCTACTTCTGTAATTCCTAAAGGTACTCCTATTATCACTCTTGGCCTTGGTAAAAGGTTAAAACCTTCTCGATGTACTTTTTCAATAAAATAACGAAGCATCTTCTCAGTAATTTCAAAATCAGAAATCACTCCATCGGATAGAGGTTTGGTTGCTACAATATGAGCCGGAGTCTTACCTACCATTTTTCGAGCATCATTACCAATAGCTAAAATCTGATCAGTTTTTTTATTAATAGCCACAATCGAAGGTTCATTAATAATAATGCCTTTTCCTTTTACATAGACTAAAGTATTTGCTGTTCCTAAATCTATTCCTATGTCTTGTGAAAAAGCACCAAAAAGTCTACTGAAAATCATAGTTAGTTAATAAGTATTTCGAGTTAGTTATAGATTAGCTAAAAAAAGGTGTTAAGTCAAAAGGGTTAATTTTTAAAGAGATAGTAAATCCTAAGCACCAAATCCAAAATTCTTCAGCTTCTAGCTGAAGAAATTCGAATTTAGAGTTTCTGCAATCCAATCTTTTATAGTCTATAAACTGACTTTCATTCTTTTGTTACTTAACCACCCACAATTCTTTCTATAGCATTCCAGAATTTCTCTTTCCACTTGAAAATATCTCTAAAAGTTACAAAGGCAAGAAGGATAATTAAAGCATAAAAACCTACTTGATGAGCCAAAGTTTCTAAGTTAACATTTACTTTCTTTCCTTTTCTTATTTTTTCTAGAAGAAGAAAGAAAAATCTTCCTCCATCAAGCGCTGGAATAGGAAAAAAGTTGATAATTCCTAAGTTAATAGAGAGAATAGCCGTAAGCTGTAATACATAAATCCAACCTTGATCAATAGCTCTTCCTGTGAGAACTGCAATTCCTACAGGGCCTGCTACTTCTAGGGGAACTGCTTGAGGAATAAAGACACCTTTAATTAGTTGCCAAAAACCGGTAAGAATTGCTAGAAAAGTAAAAAAAGTTGCCTCTGCCCCTTTCCATAAAGCTAGGTACCAGGGATAAGATACTATACCAATTTTAGCTAGGCCTACTCCTAAAGCCCCTTCTCCTTCTGGAGGGTCAGTTCTCGGAGTAATTTTTTTAGTTAAGTTGGTTTTTCTTCTTTTTATTTCTAAACTTATTTCTGCTCCTTGTCTTTCTTTAATTTTTTCTATTATCTCTGATATATTATTAGCTTTTTCACCATCAATAGCTATAATAGTATCTCTTACTTGCAAACCTACTTTTTCTGCTGGGCTTCCTTTGTTCACATAACTTATGATAACTTCCTTATTTTTAATACGAGTACTAGTTTCTGCTAGTACCTTTTCGTCCAAAATAGCAGGGATTCCAATATTAAATCCTATAGAAAGGAGAACAACAGCAAGAGCAAAATTCATTAAAACTCCGGCAGAGATAGTTAAAGCACGGGCAGACCACGGTCTGTTCTGAAAGCTTCGAGGATCTTCTTTTGCTTTGTCCTCATTTTCTTCTCCTAAAATTTTTACAAAACCACCAAAAGGAATTAAGTTAAGAGAATAAACTACCCCACCTTTTTTAACCCCATAAACTCTAGGAGGATAGCCAAGACCAAACTCTTCTATCTTCATGCCCATTTTCTTAGCCACAAAAAAGTGTCCTATTTCATGTGCTAGGATTAGGATGCTAAGAATGATTATAAATGTGATAATTGTAATTAACATGGAGGATTAGGGGTTAGGATGTTAGGAATTAGGAAGTTGGGGAAGTCTAGTTTCTCAGAGAAGCGGCTTTTAAGTAAGCAGCTATAGTATTTAATATTTTCAATTACTTCGTTTAATAGATTATCGACTTCTATATAATCTAGATTTCTACTAAAAGATAATCTTTTCGTTATCTCTATTTAAGTTTCTAATTCTGCTCCTGATTTATAGGCAATAATTAAAAATTTATGAAAGACTTTTTTACTACTTCTCTTACGACCCTCAGCAATATTAGAAGGGACTGATACAACATGATGTCCTTTTTTTCATCTAAGAAGCTAAGAAAAGAAGCTACAAGGCACATAGTACGTGCCAAGTGCCGTATTACACAGTACAAGCTGATTCCTAATCTTCTCTTATTTCCTTCTCTTTGCTCTCTTTTATTCTCTCAATCTGCTCCTCAAAACCTTTGATCATCTTCTCAAGCTCACTTTTTGCATTGAATTTCTCATCTTCGGAGATAGACCCGTCTTTTTTAAGGCCTTGAATTATTTTCCAAACATCCTCTCTTATATTTCTAATACCTATTCTTGCATCTTCTATTTTTTGCTGCAGAATCTTTACTAGCTCTTCTCTCCTTTCAGAGGTAAGCTCTGGAAGATTAATTTTAATACTTTTTCCATCATTAATAGGGGAAAGATTTAAACTAGCTTTTTTAATACCTTCTTCAATGTTTTTTAACACATTCTTATCCCATGGCTTAATGACGATTTGTCTTGCAGAAGGAATAGAAATACTTGCAAGTGAGTTTAGAACATTTTTTACCCCATAAGCTTCAATTTCAATATTTTCTACTAAAACAGAGGTTGCTCTTCCTGTACGCAAAGATTTTACTTCGTCTTTTATAAAATCTATAATATTCTCTATTTTTGGTCTGGTATCTTTAATTAACTCTTGATACATAAAGTTATCTTAGATTATTTTTAAGAGAATAGACCTTTTTTAGGAGGGAGTTTGACGACAGAATAAATAATATTAGAATCTTTAGGATCAATAATAAATTTGCCGATATATCCTTTTGTACCTATTTTATATACCGTCCAGCTTTGGCCATAATCTTTTGACTTATAAACACTAGAAGAGGCAGTAAAGTACAGAATCTGAGGATTTCTAGGGTCTTGCGCAAAAGATCTAATAGAGATAGCACCAGGAGCAATGGGATTATTTATAATCTCCCAGGTTTTTCCAGAGTCTCTGCTTTCATAAAGCGAATAAGAAGTTGTAAGATACATGAGTCCTTTTACGGAGGAAGAAATATAAAACTCATCAATACTTCCCTTAACCTCAGAAAGATTTAAGGATTTCCAGGTCTCACCTTTATCATATGTTTTTATAATAGTATTTTCATCTCCGCCAAGATAGATATAAACCTCGTTATGGTTATAAGGGGAGAAAATAATTTTTGACACCTGAGCTTTGAGCCATTTTGTTAAAATCCAGTTTTCGCCACCATCTTCGCTACGTAGGAAACCTCCTGTTGTTGATCCTGCATACAAAAGATTAGAATTTATAGGATTAACTTTGATTTGAGTTATATAGTGCTCTATTTGAGGTTCCGTGTAAATATCTTGCCATGTTTTTCCCTTATCTTCTGATTTAAAAATTTTACTTCTACTTCCAAATAGAGATGCTACATACAATCTATCAGAATTATTAGAATCAATTGTTATATCATAAATACTTGCTTGAGAGTGAAAAAGATTATTCTCATCCGTAACCTTTTCCCAATTGTCAGCACTGTTTTTGCTAACAAAAAGTCCATGTCCTGCTGACCCTGCATAAAGTAAGTCAGGATTTTTTGGATCCATTTCAAGATCTAGAATATCCACTGCCCCTAAATTGTGTTCTTCATTAAAATAAACTTTTTGAGTCCAGGACTTTCCCCCATCATCTGATCGAAAAATACCTCCGCTCGTATCTGGCTTCTCACAACCTGGAAGGGAAAGAGTGCAACCTGCAGTTAAAAGTAGTACTGCTGGAAGAATTATTAAAATTATTTTTCTCATAATGAATTAATAGCTATAAAGAAAAAACAAGATTATCTATTAATAATTTTTTATTAATCTTATTTTTTAAAAGAGATTTATATAAAATCATTTTTTTAAGAGAAAGAACAAGATTATCTATTTTTTCTGAATATCCTTTTTGAGAAATATTTGTAATAATTTCTTTTCTAATTGTCCTTATCCATGTTGTTAGGGTGAAACTTAATTTTTCTTCAGAGATACCTTCCAAAAGCTTAAAACGCTGCCAAAAAGGGCTAATTTTTAAAGAATGAAAACTAGATACTATTTTCTGAAATTCTTGATACAAGGCAGGGTTCTCTATGGATTTTACCGCAAGTCCAGTATTCCCGCAAGAAAATTCTACAATTTTCTCTATTTTATCTTCTTTTTCAAGCTTAGTTTTTAGATATTCTCTTATATCGTCTTGTGATACTTTGTAAAAGTTAATAATCTGACAGCGAGAAATAATGGTCTTGGGAATATTGGTTAAATCAAAGGCAATAAGAATAATAAGGGGATTTTTTCCCTTTGGTTCCTCTAGGGTTTTTAAAAAAGCATTTGCTGCCTGCGTCGTTAAAAGATGAATATTGTCAATAAGGCAAATTTTCTGTTTCAAATGTAAGCTAGAAAGATTTAAACGTATTTTTAGCTCTCTAATATTCTCAATTGAAATATTTTCGCTGGGAAATAAAGTAATGATATCAGGGTTTTTTGTTATTTCCTTTTGAGAAAGTTCAGTTATGTTTTTAATGAGCTCTAATGCTAAAGTTTTTTTCCCTAGTCCCTCTTCTCCATAAAAAAGATAGGTGCCAGAAAGTTCGCCACTTTTTAAGATGTTCTCAAAGAATTTAATATTTTTTTTATGACCAATAATGTTCCAAGTCATCAGGGGTTAGCGTTTTACAAAAGTATATTAGTAAAACTTAGAGAAATTGGTATAATGATGGTTAGGG
>PFNU01000081.1:7938-11403 GCA_002792135.1 bacterium (Candidatus Torokbacteria) CG_4_10_14_0_2_um_filter_35_8
CTGCCGGAGTTTATCCCGTGTTTAGTACGGGGGAGGAATGACATATTGTGTTATTCGTGCAGGCATTCGTATTCAATTCGCACGGCATTCGTATTTATTCGTATTACCTTTAACTTCTCATTTCAAACTTTAAACTTATTTTTATGGCAAAGGACTACATTAAAACTTGCAAAATATGCAAAGAGACGTTTATTCTCTCAAAAGCTGAACAGAGTTTTTTTAAAAAACTTCCTACTAAAACCAATACTGACCTTTGCCATAAGTGTCGGTTAAAAGAGAAACTAAGAGATAAACCTCGAAAATAATAAAAATCAAGAATCTAAAATACCAAATTCTAGATTCCAAATTACAAATCCCGTTCTACGGGGCACGTATTACGTGCCGGGCTGAACAATATCTAAATTCCAATTTTCAAAATTCAAAATACCACTGCCGTCATCCTGAGTCCGCCGAAGTCCGCAGACGAAGGCGGATGAAGGATCTCAACTTGTCGGTATATTCAAGAGTTGAGATTCTTCGCTCCTCTGCCTGCGGCGGATCCACTCAGAATGACGTAATCTGTATTGTTTTGAATTTTGGATTTAAATATATGTATAGATATTTAAATTACTTAGTAGATAATACGCTTCTTTTATAAGTCTCCAGGTTGTCCAGTGCAATTCCAGTACCTTTAGCAACACAAAGCAAAGGATCCTCTGCGAGATAACAAGGAACTCCTGTTTCAGCAGTAATCTTAGTATCTATATTTCTTAAAAGTGCTCCACCACCTGAAAGAATCATTCCTTTATCTATGACATCTGCTGCAAGTTCAGGTGGAGTTTTCTGAAGAACAGATTTTATTGTTTTTATTATTTCAGAAAGAGGTTCTTGGATGGCGTCAGTAACATCAGTGCTAGTTACTTCTATACTTTTAGGAAGTCCTCCTATAATATCTCTTCCTCTAATTTCAATCACTTCTTCTTCAGTTTCAGGAAGAAATGTGGCAGTACCTATTTGTATTTTTATTTCTTCAGCAGTACGATCACCAATAACAAGTCCCTGCTTTTTTTTGATATATTCGGAAATTGCCTTATCCATTTTATCTCCTCCTGTTCTTGTAGAACTTGATGCTACAATTCCACCTAAAGAGATCACTGCTACTTCACTTGTACCCCCACCAACATCAATAATCATATTACCTGATGCAGAACCAATAGGGATCCCCGCACCAATTGCTGCAGCAACAGGCTCCTTCATAATATAAGCTGCTTTTGCACCTGCGTGCATGACTACATCAACAACAGCTCTTCTTTCAGTAGAGGTAATACCTGCAGGTACAGCAACCATAATTTCTGGTCGAAAAAGCCGTACACTTCCAATTGCTTTATTAATAAAATATCGCAGAAGTGCTTCAGTTACTCTATAATCAGCAATTACTCCATCTCGAAGAGGACGAGATGCTACAATTATATCTGGAGTTCTCCCCAACATCTCTTTTGCTTCTACTCCCACAGCCATTACTTTATTGTCATCAATCGTTACTGCAACAACAGTTGGTTCATTAATAATAATACCTTTTTTGGGGACGTGAACCAAAGTATTTGCGGTTCCTAAATCTATTCCAATTTTTTTAATAAACATAGGGGTTAGTTTGTAGGAATTAGGAAGCTAGGAGTTAGTAAATTCAAAATTCAAAGTTAAAAATTCAAAAATAGGATATTAGGTTATTAGGAGATTAGGTTGAGTGCAGAAAGGAGTTCTTTGATACACTAGAGCAAGAGTAAGGGCTCTCATCTACCCATTTCCCAGTGTATCTAGAATTCGTGATTCGTAATTCTTGATTCGTTCTCTAATTTATTTTCTCTTTTAGACTAATAATCCGACATTTTAATAACATGAAAAATTCTAAGTTAAAATACATTAAACGCAAAAGAAGGCACCATCGAGTAAGAGCCAAAATTTCTGGCACTTCGGATGTTCCTCGACTGTCAGTTTTCAGAAGTAATAAGGGAATGTATGTACAGTTGGTTGATGATGTAAGTAGCAAGACTATAGTAGGAATCTCTTTGTCTAGCATCCCAAAGTCTAAGAAAAAGCTAAGTAAGACAGAGCAAGCAAAGGTCTTAGGTAATATGATTGCGAAGAGAGCAAAAGAGAAAAAAATTAAAAAGGCGGTTTTTGATAGAGGAGGTTATAAATATCATGGGAAGGTAAAAGCCTTAGCAGAAGGGGCGAGAGAAGGAGGATTGAAGTTTTAATTATGATTTTATAATATTTTTAGATGCAGGAAGGGTTAAACAAGGAAATAAATTTGCCAAAGAAAGACAAGAGGACTTCTAAATTTAGGTTGTGTTCTTCACATTTAAAACTTGTAGCATTGCTAGGCATAATTTTACTTATTAGTTATTTTGTATTTCAAATTTCTAAAGTAAATGTACCAGATGATTTTTCTTTGAGGGTAGAAATCGGTTCATGTCATGCTACAAATGGTCATGCAGTTTTAAGATGCGATGCAAGTAGTGTGTGTGAATATGGTGCATCAAACAATCTTGTAATTTCTGATGAACAGAAGAAAAGCTTTGAGGTGTCTCGCTCTGAGCTTAAAAGTCTTTATAAGACATTAGAAGCAAATAAATTTTTAGAAATTACTGAAGATTATGTTGACGAGAATCCCGGGGACGATGTTGAATGCTACAGAATCTCTGTGCGAGCAAACGATAAGAACAATGTAGTTCAGATAAGACAGAAGGAATTACCTAAATCATTGCAAAGGATTATTGATAAGATTGAGAGTATTATTGAAAAGTATAAATGAATAGGCTACTCCGCCCGAGGCGGACTAGAAAATTAGAAATCAAGAGTCAGTTATAAGTCCTATAGGTATTTTAGGAACAAAATGCGGTATTCTTCTCCTTTTCAAGAAAGGGGCAAGGGGTGATTCTAGAAGCAAAGGAAAATTTAAAGTTCTAGAAATTTCGTCAAGGTTTATCTTAATAATTTCTACTATAAGCCAATGGATCATAGAAGACAAAAGAAAAGTCCATATGAGCAAAGATTAATCGATGTTCGCAGAGTTGCGAGAGTAGTTAAGGGTGGTAAAAGATTTAAATTTAGAGTAACAGTTGTAATTGGAGATAAAAAAGGAAAGATAGGGCTAGGCACAGGCAAAGGTAATGATGTAACCACTGCTGTCTCGAAAGCAGTATCTTTTGCAGAGAAACGTCTTCTAAGTGTTAAGATTATAAATGATACTATTCCTTGTGAAGTTACCGCCAAAAAAGGAGGAGCCTTTGTTTTCCTAAAACCTGCAAGAGAAGGAACAGGTGTGATTGCAGGGGGCGCTGTTCGCCAAATCCTAGCACTTGCTGGTATTAAAAATGTTTTTGGTAAAATTTATGGTTCAAGTAATAAAATGAATAATGCAGGGGCGACTGTTGCGGCGCTCGCATCTTTGAAAACTCAGGAAGAAATCTTGAAAATGCGTGG
>PFNU01000045.1 GCA_002792135.1 bacterium (Candidatus Torokbacteria) CG_4_10_14_0_2_um_filter_35_8
AGAAGGATATAATTACATTAGGCCGAGATAGCTCAGCTGGTAGAGCAAAGGACTGAAAATCCTTGTGTCCCCGGTTCGAATCCGGGTCTCGGCACATTAATTGAATCGCGGGTGTAGTTCAGTGGTAGAATGTCTCCTTGCCAAGGAGAAGATCGGCGGTTCAAGTCCGCTCACCCGCTCATGCATGATTTTGCTAAAGGTAAATTCTGCTCGACAATTTCAAATTTCATGATAGTTCAATATTCTGTTTAGAAAATCTCAAGCACCAAGCACTAAATTACAAACGAACTCCAATGTCTAAATTCAAAATTCTAAATAGCTAGAACTCCTAGCCCAGATTGTTTTGAATTTTGGTCATTTGTTATCCTCAGGCTTCATGCCCTAGGCAGATCCGCCTTGGGCGGAGATCAGCCGTGGCTGAAATTTAGATATTGTTTGTAATTTGGAATTTGAGATTTGGGATTTAAACCAAGTATGGCGTGGTGACCGAGTGGCTAGGTAGGGGTCTGCAAAACCCCGTACAGGGGTTCAATTCCCCTCCACGCCTGATAAATTAAAAATTAAAAGTTCAAAATTTAAAGAAAACTCATACTGCCCCCATAGCTATAGTTTAGCCTTGCCTACCTAGTAAATTTATTTTTAATTTTTCATTTTGAATTTTGAGTTGTTCTTGCCGGGGTGGCGGAACTGGCAGACGCGAGAGACTTAAAATCTCTTGAAGGCAACACTTCTTGTGGGTTCGACTCCCACCCTCGGCACTGAATTAGGGTATTAGGGCTATTAGGATATTAGGAACTAGGGAAGCTAATTCTACAGACTAACCCCTACAACCTAACCCCTAAACTATTTTTGATTTTTGAATTTTTAACTTTGAATTTTATTTATGTCTGGACATTCTAAGTGGGCATCAATAAAATATAAGAAAACAATTACTGATCAGAGAAGAGGAAGGTCTTTCTCTAAGTTAGTGCGGGCGATTACTGTTGCAGCAAAAAAAGGTGGAGCTGATCCTGAAGCTAATTTTAATTTAAGACTTGCTTGTGAAAAAGCAAAAGAGGCTAATATGCCTCAGGAGACCATCAAAAAAGCAATTGATAAAGCAGCAGGAGTAGATGCGGCTGATGTTTTTGAAGAGACTTATGAGGGGCTTATTCCTACTCGAGGTGGACAAGGAATAGGGTTAATTATCAGGGTTCTTACTGATAATAAAAACAGAACTTTAAGTGAGATAAAGCATGTTTTGGAGAGAAACAGTGGAAAGCTTGCTCAAAAAGGTGCTATTTCTTATTTATTTGATCAAAGAGGTGTAGTTACAATTGATAATGTGGAAAATAAAAAAGAAGAAATTGAGCTTTTAGCAATAGATCTGGGGGCTTTAGATATTAAGGAAGAAGATGATAAGCTAATTATCTATACAAAACCAGAAAAGTTGAATAAAATAATTGCTGGGCTTAGAGATAAGGAAGTTGATGTTTCCTTTTTTGAATTAGCAAGTGTTGCTAAAACGCCATTAGAGATTGATAGTAAAGAAAGAGAAAAAGTCAAGGAGGTTATTTCTGTGCTTTCTGAGATTGAAGATATAGAGGAGATTTTTACTAATTTAAAGTGATAACAAAGCTCGTGATTTTTTTAGGTATTGATCCAGGTACAGCAAGCGTAGGCTTCGGTGTGATCAAGAAAGAAAATGAGGATTTAAAAATGCTAGACTTTGGTGTTATTAGGACTTATCCTAGTAAAAAGGAAGCGGTTCGTCTTGGTGAGATTCATAAGGGTTTAAAAAAGATAATTAAAAAATACAAGCCTGATAGAGTAAGTGTGGAGGATGTTTATTTTTACAAAAATTCTAAGACAGCAATCAAGGTTGGCCAGGCACGAGGAGTTATTCTTTTTACAATAGAGCATTGCAAAAAGCCTTATTCTGACTATACCCCTCTTCAGGTGAAACAAGCTGTCACAGGTTATGGTAGAGCAGAAAAGACTCAAGTTCAGAAGATGGTGCAACAAATTTTGAAGTTAGACGACCTTCCTAAACCTGATGATGCCGCTGATGCTTTAGCTATTGCTATTTGCGATATATACTCTGCAAAAATTAATAAATTTAAGTAGAAAATTTATGGCAAAAAAGACTTTTCCTCTAATAAAGTTTCTTCTTGTAAGCTTGTGTTTTACTTTGTTTATTGGGCTAGGAAAGGATGGAGGCAGTATTGCCCTTGCGCAAGAATCAAATTCACCTGAATTGGAAAAACTAGCATCAGAAAATGAGACAGTCTCGTTTAGTGTGAGTGATTTTAATATTGAGCCCAAAGAAGAAATGGTTTATTTTTGGAGTTTTGGTGATGGCGGCACAGATAGTGGAGTAGAAATTACTCATCAGTATGATAGAAAGGGGAAATACACAGCGGCTTTGAGCTTTCTAAATGAACAAGGAGAAAATGAATACTATTATGTTTCTGTCTTTGTCTTTTCCGAGGTAGTGTTTTTAGTATCAGATGGATCAAAAAATGAAGAAGAAATTAATGAGCTTATAAGTTATGCTTCTTCTAAAGATATTCTTCTTGTAAATATTCACGATGATGCAAGCGGCCCTGACTATATTGTTGAGGGAAGCCTGAGTCAGAAACTGCTAGAAAAAAGTTTTAACTTAGAAAAAGCCAAATTTATTATTTGTGATACAAAGGGAACAATAGGATTAAACTCTCTCTCAAGGCTTGCTCAGGGAATAGAGCCAGACACTTTTAAAAGCCTAGGCCTTTCTAAAAAAGTAATTATTAATATTAATGGCGCAAGCATAGGAGCAATATCAAGAATTGCTCAGTCTACTTTTGATATTCTAAAACCAGAATTAATAATTCTTACCCAAAAAGAAGTAGTAAAAGAATTAATCGTAGCACAAGACACAGAAGATCTTTTGGATATTGTAAAAAAGGCAAATATTGAACAGAGAGTAAACTACAAGATTGTAGGAGTTCACTCAGGAAGGATAATAAAAAAGCTTTCCCTTACTAATTTTATGTCCTATGGAGTGAACTACATGATTAACAAAGGCGTTCCTATTAATACTATTACTTTACTCTTAATTCTTCCGGTAGTTGCAACGATCATTAGTTTCTTAAGGCAAGTAATAGGAGTAAAAACATTTGGCATTTATATTCCTACGATTATCACCCTTTCCTTCTTATCAACAGGTCTAAAACACGGCCTGTTTGTCTTTTTAGTAGTGCTTATCGCAGGAAGTTTTGCCAGAATCTTTATAAGAAAGTTGAGACTTCTTTATCTGCCGAGAATGGCAATAGTTTTGACACTAGTTAGCCTTACTATTTTAGCAATGTTGACATATGGTGCTTATTCCAGAAGAACAGCTCTTATCTCCATGTCAATCTTCCCAATGCTCATTATGATTATTTTAGTAGAAAGATTTGTTGCAGTTCAGATCGAGAAAGGCTTCTTTTCTGCTGTTACTCTTTCAGCAGAGACGCTTGCCGTATCAATATTTTGTTATTACATCATGAATTGGCAATTTTTACGTACTTTTATCCTTGCCTATCCAGAAATCGTCTTTTTCTTAATTATTTTTAATGTCATTATTGGTAGATGGACAGGATTGAGGTTTTCTGAGTATTTTAGATTCGGAAGGATGGTAAGAAGGCGTAAAGCTTAAAGCTTTACGCCATCCGTCTGCGGCAGAGATCAGCCGAAGCTGAAAAAGCGTAAAGTAAGAATTTAGAGTATAGAGGATATACATTCTAAATTCCAAAGCCTATATTCTATAACTTTGAATTTTGAATTTATTTTATGGCCAAAAGTAAAGACATTCTCGGAATGAACGAAAGGAATTTAAAGTATATTAAACCCCTCAATAGAAGAAGAGCTATTAGACTTGCTGATAGTAAACTTAAGACGTCTCGAATTTTTAAGAAGAATGGACTTCCTGTGCCAAAAATGTATGCTGTTTTAAAAAATGCTAAAGAAGTTGAGGAATTTAATTGGGACAGTCTTCTTGACTCTTTTGTTGTAAAACCTAATAGCGGTTTGGGTGGAGGAGGCATTATTGTGATAAAAGGTAAAAAGCAACTTTTCGAGGTTGAAGAAGATAGGAGAAAAAAAATACATAAAAAAGCCTTTATAGATAAATTAAAAGACTTTTTAAAATTAGGCAGTAGATTTTTGGTTGATGAGAGTGAGATTTGCTGGGAGGCAATTGATGGTGATATTTGGACCATTGAGAGATTAAGATCTCATTGTTACGATATTATTGATGGTCGCTTCTCTATTACTGGTAGGCCTGATATTGCATTGATTCAACAAAGATTAATTATCCACCCCGCTCTAAGATATTATACTTATAGAGGAATGCCAGATGTGAGGGTAATTGTTTATAACAATGTTCCAGTGATGGCAATGCTCAGGCTTCCTACTAAGATATCAAATGGAAAAGCAAATCTTGCCCAAGGAGCAGTAGGAGTAGGTATTGATCTTGCAACTGGCCTTACTACAACATCATCAATCAAAAAACCAAGAAGGATGTTTGTTGATAAGCACCCTGATACTAAAAGAGACCTATCTGCAATAGAAATTCCTTTTTGGGACGAAATTCTTAAAATGGCAATTAAAGCTCAGGAAGTATCCGAATTGGGTTTCTTAGCAGTCGATATTGCCATTGATAAAAACAAAGGCCCTGTGATTTTAGAGGTTAATGCCAGAGGAGGGCTTGAGATACAAAATGTTAATTTAGCAGCACTTGGAAAACGCCTTGATAGAGTAGAGGGTTTAAAAATTAAATCCATAAGTCATGGAGTGAGAGTAGCGAAGGCCTTATTTGGAGGAGAAATAGAAAGAAAAGTCGAAGATATCACAGGAAAGCAGGTTTTAGGAATTGTTGAATCTGTAAAAATAGTTGATAAAGAAGGCGAGCTTCACAGTGTCCTTGCAAAAATAGATACTGGCGCAGGTCTTACTTCTATTGATGTAAGTCTTGCAAAAAAGTTAGGATTTCAAGATGCAATGGAAGTGTTTGAAAGATATAATGATATAAATAGACATTTGAAAAGAGAAGAAGCAAAACGCCTTGCCCGGGAGCTTAAAGAAAAGTTAAAAAAAGAGCATCAAGATATAGTAGATACTGCAATTATTCATTCAGCATCAGGCACAACCTGGCGCATAATGGTACCTTTGAGTTTTTATATCTCAGGAGTAAAGGTCGATACTAAAGCATCAGTAATAGAAAGAAAGAATTTAAAATACCCTATGATTATTGGAAGAAAGGATTTAAAGGATTTCTTGGTTGATCCTGAGAAGAAGTTGGAAAAAGTTAAGAAGATTTAAAAATGACTTATAATTTGAAAAAAGAAGATTTAAAAATTAATAAGGTAGCGCGAAAGATTAAAATCCTCCGCAGTCTTGATCCTATCAATCTGGCAAAAGAAAAGCGGAGATTTTTTAATTTAGAAAATTACAATCCTTACTTTAGATACAAAAAACCTAAGATAGATATTTCAGAGCTATTTAGAATATTGGATGATATTTCTTTTGATAGCTCTCCCCTAGGAATTCTCTTGGAGAAAAAAAAGAAAGAGCTTGTATGCCTTCTAAGTCTTTGGGATAATATTGGTAATAATAAGAAATTTACTTTTTATTCCAAGAAAGCTTTTGGTACTCCCCCTCAAGAGATAATTAATAAAGCAAAGGAAGAATTAAAGTTTAAAAAAGATAAACCTATTAAAAAAGAAGGATATTTAAAAGAAAGTAAAATTATAAAAATATTAGAGCAGAGCTTAAAGCAGTATGGTTTACAAGAAAAAAAGTGGAAAGTGAGCATAGCAAAAGGGATCGTTCCAAATTTCTCGGTAGACAGGTTTAAAAAAGTGTTATTTGTAAAAAGAGGCATAGAAGTTTCTAGAAGAGATTTAAGATCAATTACTGCTCATGAGATAGAGACCCATATTTTACGATCAGAGAATGGGGGAAAACAACCTTACAGAATCTTCAGGGGAGGTTTTCCTTATTATGTGGAGTGCGAAGAAGGGCTCGCTACTTTTAATGGAAGGCGGTTTTTATCTAAGAATGACAAAAAATATTATTGGCAGCCTTTGTTACTTATAGCAGTTAGCTTGGCTCTGAAAAAATCTTTTAGAGAAGTTTTTGAAAAACTTTTAGAATATGGTTGTTCTTCAGAAAAGGCCTGGAATCTTAGTGCGAGAGTGAAAAGGGGTCTTTCTGATACATCTTCCCCTGGAGGTTTTACTAAAGATTATCTATATTTTTCAGGTTATCTAAAAGTTAGGAACATAATAGACAGAAGAAATATTATAAAGAAGCTTTATTTTGGTAAAACCAATATTCCAGATCTTGATAAAATTGACACTATTGATAATCTAAATCATAATATACTGTTGCCATTTTTTATAGAAAACACTATCCATGATAGAAAGATTTACTGGAGATTTTGATGCTGATCTATATTCTCAATGCAGCAAAAAAATTAAATATAAAATTTAAACTCTATATTCCAGGAAAACCAATCGGATATTTTTATAGAGGAAGAAAAAAACTTTTTTTCTCTCGCTGGAAGCTTAGAGGTACTAATTCAGTTCCTTCATCTTTCACTAGAAGGAAACTGATTACCCACTGTCTCTTGGGGGAAAATAAATTACCTCATCCAAAGGCAGTGCTTATAGAAGAGAGTATGCTATTGCTAGAAGATATCTTAAAAAAAGTGAAAAAACTACGAAAGCCATTGGTAGCAAAGCCGATGAGAGGTGAAGGAGGGAAAGGCATAAGTGTTAGTTTAGTATCAGACTCTCAGCTAAAAAAAGCAGTACAACATGCTCGAAAGTTTCATAAGGAGGTTATTGTTGAAGAATACACTGATGGTTCAGATTACAGAATTATTGTTTTTAAAAATAATGTCTTGGATGTTGTAGAAAGAATACCAGCTAATATAACTGGTGATAGAATTCATACAATAAAACAGTTAATAGAAATTAAGAATAAAAAAAAGAACTTTGTAAGATTTACAATAATGGGTAAGAATATTCTTATATTTAAATCAAAAAGACTGGATTCAGATAATTATCTAATAAATCATCTGAATAGCTTTGCACGAGGTAGATTAAGTTACACACTTAATTATTATGAGAATATTGAGATATTGCTACCCAATAAAGGCAAAGACCGTGTTAAAGTTACTATCTCTGATATACCTTTAGAGAAATATAATCTTGTCTGCTTCAGAGGTATTTATGGTATAAAGATTGCTAAAACTTTAGCGAGATTTTTACAATATAAAAAGAAAAAGTTTTTTGATACTGCTATAGCATTACCATTATATAGCGATAAACTACTGCAAACTCTCTTATTGCAACTGAATAACTTTCCGACACCGAAGACGATATTCCTCTCACAAAATTTAATTAAATACAAATTAGACCATGTAATAAGTAAATTGGGTTTACCTTTAGTTATGAAAAGTAGTTTAAGGCATAAAGGAAAAGACAACTATTTACTTAAGTGTAAGAAAGATATTTTACAAATATTAAAAAAAGGAAATTTAAATAAAGTGAATTTTATCTTTCAAGAATATATTCCAAATCACTTTGATTATAGGCTCCTAGTCCTTGGTAATAAAGTAAAAGTTGCCGAGAAAAGAATAAGGCAAGATAAAAAAGACCACAGAAATAATGTAGCAGTTGGAGCCAAGGAAGAATTTATCGCACCAAGTTCTGTAAGAGGCCTACTTAAGATTGCTACAGAGGCAGCTAATTTGTTTAAGAGAGAAATCGCTGGAGTTGATATAATTGTTTCAAGTTCCGATAGCAAACCATACATTTTGGAGGTTAATGCTACCCCTGCTTTTACATATGATATAAAAAAATCGCCAGAGATTGAAGCGTTAAATGATTTCTTTCTTAGTATAGCTTGAAATAAAGGAGTAATTTTGCTTTAATTTAATGTCTCCTCTTATTCTTGATTAGCACTCTATACCAACTAAATATACAAAGAATCATTAATAAAAATAAGTAGTTGCTATGATTATTATGCTAATGCGAGAAAGCTTGGAGCCGACTATATATAGTAGATTATGTTTTACCTCTAGATAAAAAATAATCACAGTATTATTAAATAAGTTGAAAAAGATATGGCAAAAATCAAAACACTTTCCGACCTTAAAAGCTTTTGTAAAAAGAATGTTAAACATTCTGTAATAGGTGTAGGAGTAACAGCTTTTAATAGATTAGGTCTAGAAGATGTTATTTCCGATTACAAAATTATCTCCTTAAGATACGGCTTAGATGCGGAAGTGATCGAAAAAGATATTCCTGTGTTCTCCTTAGAGAAAGGTCTTGGCAACAAACATTTGCCTGTAAAAAAGAATGCAACTAGTATTTTGCGAGACAAGAGAGGTCAGGAATATATTTCCTCTTTTAAAAATCCTGCACTTATTTTCTATGAAACAACTAATGAAATAGAGGAAATTATCCGAAGAAAGAAGTGGACACTTGTTGCTAACCCCAAAAGTTTAAGAGAAAAATTCGAAAATAAAGTAAAATTTAGAGATGTCTTGAAAAAATGTGGGATAGATTTAATACCTTCTGAAATAAATTATTTGAGAAATGTAAATTACAGTTATCTGGTAAAAAAGTATGGAAAGAAATTTGTAATTCAGCTTCCAGATTGTGGTGGTGGCAAAGGCACTTTCTTTATAAATTCTAAAGATGAGTATCGTGAAATTGTAAATAGTAAGAAAATTAAAGAATACAGGGATATTAAACTTAATTTCGCTTCGTTTATCACTGGCCCTTCCCCAAGTATTACTGGTTGTGTTACCCGACAGGGCATTTTATATACTAATCCCCAGTATCAAGTTTTAGACGCACCAGAGTGTTTCAATTTAGAAAAGGGTTCAGGACTTTTTAGCGGGCATGATTGGACTAAATCTAATTTTCCCGAGAAAGTAGCAAGACAGGCACATGAGTTTACCGAGAAAATTGGACTTTATCTTAGAAAATTTGGATATAAAGGGATATTTGGTTTGGATATGCTTTTGGACCAGGAATCTCAAAAGCTTTATGTAGTAGAATGTAACCCTCGCCTTTTAGGATCTTTTCCGGTTATTAGTATGGTACAGTTAAAAGGTGGTGAAATTCCTCTTATCGCTCTGCATACTCTAGAATTTCTAGGCATACAATATGATTTGGATTTAGATTCTGTAAATAAATTGATAAAGAAAAAGAAAGTAGGCACACAACTTGTACTTCATAATCTAGAAGGAATTGCATGTAAAATTATGAGTAAACTTAAGGCGGGAGTGTACAAGTTTGACGGACAAAAATTAAAACTTGACCGTCCTGGCTATGATTTAAGACATTTGAAAGCTAATGATGAACTGCTTGTGTCTGATGGAATTCCAAGATATGGTTCAGCTATTGGTCCTTTCGGGAGGCTGATACGAGTGATAACTTTAAGAGAAGTTTTAGATGGTTATAAAAAATTAAACCCCTGGGCAAGTAAAGTTTGCAAAGAAGTTTATAAACTTATGGGTCTTAAGCCTTTCTCTTCATTTTACAGAAGAAAACCTACCTTGAAGAAAAATCTCAATCTTGATATTAATGGAGATTAGTGATATAGTGAAAATGGAAAATGAGTTAGTGAAAGCTAGCTTTGAGATTTTTTTAGATGAGTAAAAATTTAAAAATTGTCTATATCACATCAGAACTTGCGCCTTTTTCAAAATCAGGCGGTCTTGCTGATGTGGCAAGTTCTCTTCCTAGGCAACTTGTAAGAGAAGGTTGTGATGTAGATATTATTACTCCTTTTCATCGCGATTGTCTTTTAGTGCCGCACGTTAGATTCCAAAAAATAAGAGAGCATATTCCTATTTCCTTGTCAGAGGGCACTTGTATTGAGTGTTCTTTTTTAAAAACTGAAATTAAAGAAGGTAAAAAAAGAGGAAAACTCACAATTTATTTTATTGATAATTATCGTCTTTTTAGATCAAGAAAATGGCTTTATTCTTATGATGACGATGCTTGTAGGTATTTTTTCTTCAGCATGGCAGCTCTTCGTCTAATCAAAGAGCTTAATCTTAATCCTGATATTATTCATTGTAATGATTGGGAGACTGGTATTATACCTTATTTGCTAAAAAGGAAAATCAAATTAGGCTATCCTACCTTGTTTACTCTTCATAATCTCGCTTATCAGGGACAGGGTATATTAAATGAAAGAAAGACCCCGAGAAGTTTAAGAGATGATGGAGGATCTAAACTTCCCAAATTTTGCCATAAAGAGAAATTCCGCCTTATAAATTTTACCAAGAGGGCCATTTTACACGCTGATACTATAAATACTGTTTCTGAACGATATGCTAAGGAAATAGTGACGCCTGATTTTGGAGAGGGACTGGAGAGGTATTTAAAGTCGAGAAAGAAAGATCTATTTGGCATAGTAAATGGGATTGACAACTCAGTTTATAATCCTAAGTTTGATGATCGGATTTATGTAAATTTTGACGAGAGTTCTTTAAATAAAAAAGTTAAAAATAAATTAAAACTTCAAAGAGAACTAGGTCTAAAAATAGATGCCAATATTCCGCTCATTGGTCTTACAAATAGATTAAGTGAACAGAAAGGTTTTGATTTGTTGATTAAAATTATTGATAAACTTATGAAGAAAAGCTTGCAGATTGTGATTGCAGGAAGTGGAGAAAAAAGCTATATTAGTTTCTTTGAGAAAAAAGCAGGTAAGTATTCTAGAAAGCTTTCCTTTATCACTCCTTTTCTAAGCGAAATAGAGCCAAAAGTAGATTCTGCATCTGATCTTTATCTTCTTCCTTCCCGGTTTGAACCTTGCGGAATTTCCCCCTTGATTTCCTTAAGATATGGAGCTATTCCTATTGTAAGAAAAGTAGGAGGGCTTTCTGATACTATTAAAGAATTTGATCCTAAAGAAAAAACAGGTAATGGTTTTACTTTTAAGAAATACGATTCCTTGCAGTTACTTTCAGCTATAGAAAGAGCACTTACCTTTTACAAAGACAAAAAATTATGGCAATCTTTAGTAAGAAGAGCTATGCAGCAAAGTTTTTCCTGGGAGATACCAGCGAGAAAATATGTTATGTTATATAAAAAAGTGATAAGACAAGCTAAAGCAAGAGGGAATCAGGAATCAAGAATTAGGAATTATGAATTACGATTAGGAATTAGGAGATTAGGAAGTTAGGAATTAGTCTGTAGAACTAGTTCTCCTAGTAGCCTTACACAATTCGTAC
>PFNU01000067.1 GCA_002792135.1 bacterium (Candidatus Torokbacteria) CG_4_10_14_0_2_um_filter_35_8
TATTCCAGCAAGTCGGACTTTAGTCCGAGTTAAGACTAACTAAAGTCAGCCCTGCCGAGAGTGGGCACGTTAGGTAGTATTGAAAAATTCTAAAGCATCTGATATAAAGATATTAAGAGTTATCATACTACCGATTAGTTCGGTAGACAATTTTATATTATAAAACCCTCTAGCAAACATGAAAGACCTCCAATTTCCTCTTTTCAAAACAAAAATCAAAGACTCAACCAAAAAGTTCGACCTAACCAATATCGAACAAAGAAAAGCTTATTTTAAGTTAAAAGCAGGCCCAGAAATTAAAAAACTGAGAGAATATTTAAAAAATAATACTTTTATTGCCTATCTACTTGGTAAGAAAAATGCCGGCAAGGGAACCTATGCTAAAATGTTTCAAGAGACAGTAGTACCGGATAAAATAGAACACTTTTCTATCGGTGATATGGTAAGAAGTTTCGATGAAGTTGTACAAGACAAAGAAAGGAGAAAGGGGTTAGTTTCTTCTCTGAAAAAGCACTATAGAGGTTATGATGATCTTGAAAAAATAGTAGCTTCTATGAAAAAAAGGAGCACTAAAACCCTTTTGTCATCCGAGTTAATCCTAGCCCTGGTCAAAATAGAAATAGCAAAACGAGGCAAAAAAGCATTATTTATCGATGGTTTTCCAAGAACTTTAGACCAGATTTCTTATTCATTATTCTTTAGAGATTTAATTGGCTATCGAGACGACCTTGATGTTTTTGTACTCATCGATGTTCCTGAGACAGTTATTGATGAAAGAATAAAATATAGGGTAGTGTGCCCCAAGTGCCAAAACTCAAGAAATCTTAAACTACTTCCCACCAAGAAAGTAGAATATGAAAATGGAAAATTCTATCTTGTCTGCGATAATTCTTCTTGCGAAGGAGCACGAATGGTCTCTAAAGAAGGGGACGAGAAAGGCATAGAACCAATCAGAGAAAGATTAAAAACCGATGAAGAATTAATAAGGAAAGCATTCTCTCTTTATGGAATTCCGAAAGTCCTTTTAAGAAACTCTGTTCCTGTGAATAAAGCAAAAGAATACCTTGATGATTATGAGATCACTCCAGAGTTTAAATATGAGTGGTCAGAAAAAGACAAAAAAGTAAAAATAACTGAAACCCCTTGGCAAGTTCTTGATAACGAAGGAATTGCCTCCTATAGTTTAATGCCTCCACCTGTGGTTGTTTCTTTAATTAAGCAAATGGTGGAAGCTTTGGACCTTTAAAGAATCTTATTATCCTTTTTATAAAAAACACCCACGAGAGAAATCGTGGGGTTTTAATTAAAACTAAAAACAATGCGAATGATACGGATCCACCCTAGGCGAATTCGCATAGCCCTTAATTCTACACTACTTCTACTTTAAAACTCTAACTCCAGATCCATCTGATATAAAAGTAATATCAGAATCCTCATCTGTTCTATAAGTCTCTATCCCACGCTTTTCTAGCTTATCTAAAGTCTCCTTGTGAGGATGTTTAAACTTATTGTCTAGCCCACAAGAAATCACAGCTTTATCTGGCGAAGTAATATCTAAAAATTCCTCGGTACTAGAAGATTTAGATCCGTGATGACCAACCTTCAAAATATCTATATTAAGATAATCTCCGCTAGAAATCATTTCTTCCTCTACTTCTTTCTCTGCGTCTCCAGTTAGTAAAAAAGAATCTTTTCCATAATCCAAACGAAAAACAATTGAAGAATTATTTACGTTTTCAAATTCTTTGCCGGAAATATCATTATCTGGATAAAGAAAAGAAATTAAAACCCCATCTCCTAAATCTAACTTTTTGCTCTCAAAAACCGGCTCGGTTGCAATATTATTCTGCTCTATAATGCTAATAAACTCTCTATAATCACCACTATCATAATTAACTTTATTATACAATATTTTTCCTACTTCGTATTTTTTCAGAACATCAACAAGACCTACAACATGATCAGAGTGAGGATGGGTTAAAATTACAAAATCGATCGAATGATCATAAAAAGGCATAACTTCACCCAATCTCTGGAGGATCTGGCTTGTCGGACCACCATCCACTAAAACTTGATTTCCTGAAGGTGATTCTATAAAAATGGCATCGCCTTGGCCGATATCCAAAACTATTACTTTTAAATTTCCTTGCTCGGGCTCGGTAGAGACTAGCTGGTAGATAAGAGCAACACAAATAAACAAAAATCCCAAGGTAAATATCTTTGTTTTTTTAGAGAAACGGGGTAGAGACATGGGGTTTTTACTAATAGTTTTCTGCATTTTCTTTATCAAATTGCCATTTTTCTAGATTATTACAAATATATTCTCTAATTTTTTGTAAAGATTTTCTACCTCTAATAATGTGGTCATAGAAACGAGATTGCCAGGAAAATTGTTAATTTCTCATTAGATGGATACGTCTGGTACAAATGGATTTGAATGATCCAATAATCGTAGATAGTGAATTTGGTTTTGGTGAAATTTTAGAAAAATATTTGTATTCACCATTGTAGGAACGAGGCAATGCCTCGTTCCTACGTTTGATATCACCATCAGCTTTCTCGATTACAATTATACCACGAATATGATTCGGCATAATTATCCATTTATCCAAAAATACATTCTGGAAATGTTTTGGAATTTCCAGCAAAAATCTTCTAGCAATCTTCCCGCTTTCTGTTAATTTCATTCTCTTATTTATTATATTACCGAAAACACATTCATGATCTTTTGTACAAATAGTTACAAAATAATATCAATTTTGCGAATAATCATAGCTTGGGAGACGATATTGCTTCTGTAATTTATATTTCATGATGGGTTTATTTGACAAAAATAATAACTATGATCTTTTCTTGTTAGCATAACTACTATAATAAAAATAAACCATTAATATCAAATAATACGCAACAATCCATCCCCACCAGATATTTTCAACTTCCAATGCTGCAAAATCCAAACTTCCACAATAATTCACAGTGCTTATTATATATCTTAATAATACCAAAACTCCCCACCCTAAAATTTGTGCGAGAGGTAAAAATATTAACCCCGTAGATAAAGCTAAAAGTCCTAGAATCATCACTATTGGCAGGATCGGTAAGATGAATAAATTTACCAAAGGTGCAACCAAAGAAATGTTATGAAGATTATACATGATAATCGGAGTAGTTGTAATTTGGGCAGAAACTGTAACTAAAATTAAATCTTTAATTCCAAAAAGACTTGGAATTTTCTCAAGTTTATCTTTCAAAAGAGGCATAATGTAAACAATGCCAACTACTGCAAGAAACGAAAGCTGAAAGCCTATGTCATAACGTAGAAGCTTAGGACTAGCCAGCAGAATAATACAAGCAATTCCAATTAAGATATTTCTAAACCGAGGAATCCTTCCTGTAAGTTTACCAAATAGCGCCATGCTACCTAAGAAGGATGCTCGAATCACAGAAGACTTAGCACCAGAAATAATTACAAAGCAAATAATAAAACCTAATATTATCCAAAAGGAATTTTTCCGAGAAACACTAGATAAAAGATAAGAGATTACTCCTAGCAAGATAGTAATATGAAGTCCAGAAATAGCAATAATGTGACTTGTTCCTGTCTTGGAAAAATTATCTAAAATATCTTTTGGAATACTTCCCTTTATTCCTAAAAGAAGTGCCGATAGAAAGCTCGACTCTGGCTCGGGTAAAATTCTTGCAATAATTTTCTTTAACTTATTTTTAAAATTAAACAAATTCCTATAAATAAAATTCCCATTATCTGAAGAGACAAGTCTGATTTCGGGTTTGTAACAAACTGAGTAAATATCATCTTTGTCTAAAAATTCTTTATAGTTAAAATCTTCAAAAACTATTGGGGTTTTTAGCTTGCCACTAATTTCTAATTCATCACCGTATTGATACTCGGGATATTTTTCGACTGAGACTAAAACCTTGCCAGAAACTCTTTTCTCTTCATTTTCTGACTTTAACTTTCGGGCGCTGATAATAAGATTGGTTTTATCAATCCGAATATCAGGATCTTTAGTTACAATCCCTGTAAAAGTAATTTCTTCTTTATCGTTATAAAAATAAATCTCACTTTCTTTCGGGGTTCTTGGTAAAGAAATAACAAATCTTAAGATTCCCAAAATTAAAAAAACACAGGCAATACCTGTTATTCTTGTTTTTTCTTCCTTCCAAAAAAATAGAACAAAACTAAATATTACAAACAAGATAATAAGAGAATTCCTAACAAAGAAATCTGAGGCAATCAAATTTCTTGGTAAAAAAGAAGCAACTACTATTCCCAAAACAAAACTCAAAGCAAGATAAAAAAATATCTTAGAATAAGTCATGCTAAAATCTCTATGACTTTATCTCTCGACTTAGTCCCTTTTTTAATAACCACTCTACTTTTAGAAACATTAAAATATTCTGCGAGAATTCTTATTAAAGCTTTATTTGCTTTTCCTTTTTCTGGCGGCTCTGAAAGATAAACTTTAAGATCTTCATTCTGAGTCTTAACAATCTTCTCTAACTTTGATTTGGGATAAACTTTTACTTTTAAAATCATTGTTCTAGACTCAACAAGTAGAAACGCCAAATCCTCAAGTCTCTAATTAATTACCTCACGTACACCTCATGAAAATAAGGTTCTAAAGATAATGCAAATTCTTTAAGTTCTTGTTCTGAATAAGGATCAATGCTTTCAAAAGAAGAATCTAAAGTTTTTTCATTCTTAAAGTTTTGTAAATAATATCTCTGGGCAACCTGAAGCCACTTGCCTATTTTAATAAAGTCTTCTTTACTAAGTAATTTTGGCACTGCTGTAGTACGAAATTCATAATTGGGTTCAAACTTCTTAACTAAATCAACACTCTTTTTAATTTTATCAAGATCAAAATCTGTCTTAATAACAAAAGGATATTTTTTTAAAGGTGCTTTAATATCCATGGCGATATAATCAATTAAACCTTTTTTAATGCCTTTGGAAATTATATCGGGATTGGTACCATTAGTATCCAGCTTTACTAAAAAACCAAGTTCCTTAATTTTCTTAATAAAAGAAAGTAAGTCTTTATGAATTGTTGGTTCTCCTCCTGTAATACACACACCATCTAGCCATTTTTTTCTTTTTTTAAAAAAATCTAAAATTTTCTCTTCAGGAATATTAGGAAGAGAAGAGTTTTTCTTTACAAGTTTGGAATTATGACAATAAGGACAACGAAAATTACACCCTGCAGTAAAAACAGTGGCAACGATCTTGCCTTCCCAATCAATTAGAGAGGTTTTTTGAAGACCTTTAATAATCATAGAATTGAAGGTTTAGGTATATAGATAATAAGGTAAGAAGCTAATGTCTTACTAATGTCAAAATCTGCAAATTCCTAACGAGGAATGTCTAGTTTACAGTCTAAGCTTTTAGTTTACTTGCACCTTTAATTTTAATCTTTGTGTTTCGTAATGTCTCAACCTTACCTTCCATTTCTCCCACTAATTCTTTCCCAACATTATATGTCTTCCTTTGCCTAAACTCCTCTTGTTTACCCTCATTCCATTGTTGTACTGGACGCAAGTATCCTACTACTCTTGAATAGACTTCACATGGCTGTTCAATGATGCACTTTGGACATTTGAAATACTCGCCTGCAATATATCCGTGAACAGGACAAACAGAAAAAGTAGGAGTTATGGTAATATAGGGTAAATTGTAATTTGTAAAAATCTTTTTAATCAAAGACTTGACTGCACGAGCATTAGAAATCCTCTCTCCAGCAAACAAGTGCAAAACTGTACCACCAGTGTATTTTGTTTGTAATCCATCTTGTAATTCCAAGGCTTCAAAAATATCATCAGTATAACTTACCGGTAAGTGGCTTGAGTTTGTGTAAAACGGTCTTTCTTTTGTCCCGGAAGTAATAATAGAAGGAAACCTTTCCTTGTCCATCCTTGCAAGTCTATAAGAAGTCCCTTCTGCTGGTGTTGCTTCAAGATTATAAAGACCGCCATCCTCCTGCTGGTACTCTCTTATTCTTTCTCTCATGAAATCCAGAACTTGTCTTGCGAATTTATTTCCTTTTCTTGTTCCTATATTCTTAGTAATAGGTTCAAAGTTTAGTAGTGCCTCGTTTAATCCAATCAGTCCAATTGTAGAGAAATGATTCCCCCACCAATCTCCTCTCATTTGCTTCACACCCTCAAGATAGCGATAAGAATAAGGATAAAGCCCCTGTTGTGTTTGTCTTGTAATCGTCTCTCTTTTTATTTCAAGACTCTCTTTCGCAAGATCCATTAGTTTACCAAGTCTTTCAAAAAATTCTTTCTTTGTTTTAGACAAATATCCAATTCGAGGCATGTTTATCGTTACAACTCCAATACTTCCTGTCAAAGGATTCGCGCCAAAGAGCCCCCCGCCTCGATGATATAACTCTCTATTATCTAATCTCAATCTGCAACACATTGACCGTACATCCTCAGGATTCATGTCCGAGTTTATAAAATTGGAAAAATAGGGAATTCCATATTTCGCAGTCATTTCCCAAACAAGATCTAAGCAAGGGTTGTCCCAATCAAAATCTTTAGTAATATTGTAAGTGGGAATAGGAAATGTAAATACTCTTCCTTTGGCATCACCTTCCATCATAATTTCAGCAAAAGCTTTATTTAGCATATCCATCTCTTCTTGAAATTCTCCATATGTTTGACTCTGAGGTTCTCCTCCAATGATTGCTGGTTGTGCTCTAAGTGTTCTAGGTACTTTTATATCGAGAGTGATGTTTGTGAAAGGTGTCTGAAAACCTACCCTTGTCGGCACATTACAATTAAACAAGAATTCCTGCATTGCTTGTTTTACCTCCTTATAATTCAAATTATCATAACGAATAAATGGAGCAAGATAAGTATCAAAAGAGGATAATGCTTCAGCACCAGCAGCTTCTCCCTGAATCGTATAAAAAAAGTTAACAACTTGCCCAAGCGCTGCTCTAAAGTGCTTTGCCGGTTTTGAATCCACTTTACCAAAAACTCCGCCAAATCCTTTTAAAAGTAATTCGTAAAGATCCCATCCGCAACAGTACGGTCCAAGACTTTGAAGGTCATGAATATGAAAATCTCCACTTTCAACCGCTTCTCTTATCTCTTTCGGATAAACTTTATTCAGCCAATACTTTTTAATAATAGCAGAAGAAACATGATTATTAAGACCCTGCAAAGAATACGCCATATTACTATTTTCACGAACCTCCCAATCAACCTCTGAAATATATTCATTAATTATATTAATAGCATCATTAGTCGACATCTTAAGCTCTCTCATTTCTCTATGCTGCTCACGATATAAAATATATGCCTTAGCAGTTTCTGTATAATCTTTCAAAATCAAAACATCTTCAATTATATCTTGAATTTGCTCTACTGTAGGAATACTTTTACCTACTCTTTCTTCAAGTATTTTTACTACCTTACTAGAAAGTTTTTTTGCCACCTTGCGATCTCCTTGACCTGTAGCAGCTAAAGCTTTAAAAATAGCATCGGTAATTTTGTTAGGGTCGAACTCTACCGCACGACCGTCTCTTTTTCTAATTTTGGTTAACTTTGGTGCTTTTAACATAGGTTTTTCCTTACTGAATTATTAAGGACTTAAGGGTATTGGTTATATGTAAAAATGTAGAAATAGAAGTTAAAGAAAGGTTTATTAAATTACTAACTATCCTATTAAATTCTCCTTTGCCCATGGTTTAAATTCTTCATAGGTCGTATAAGCAAAAGTATTCCCGCCTTTCTTTTTAAAAATTTCTCTTGTTTTTTCAGAATCGTCAATTAAAAGTGCATTCTTGTAGTCATCATGTCTAAGTTTGTCCATTGCTATATCAAATAAACGACCATTTTCTTCACACTTTAGAATTCCATAGTCACATGAATTTATAATAACTGGAAAAGTCTTATTTAGGTTATGTTTTTCAATGGTTATAGAATTAAAAACATCCATATTATCTGTGACTAGAGCTATCAGCCTACCATTTTCTTTAAACCTATTAGCTAACCTAATAAGCCTATCATCAATACGCATGTTTCTAACATCTTGCTTTAATAAATCTGAAAGTCTTTCAAAATCAATTTCTGTGTGGCTACTTATATACTTATTTACACTGTCAGATGTCATCTGATTTCTCATCCATCTATCCGGAATATCACTGCCTCCACCAAAAACCTTTGTTTCAATAAATTTATGAACATCAGGGCAACTCTTACTTAAGCTCGCATAAAAATAATCACAACAAAGTACTCCGTCAAAATCAAAAATTATAACCTTATATTTCATAATATTCCCATTAGGTTAGCTTTTGAATTTAACTTCACATCTACTAGCCCCTGGTGCCTAGCCCCTAACAATTTTGAATTTTTAATTTATTAATCCCTCACAACCTAACAATTTCATACTCCTTCTCTCCCAACCCCAACTTACTTGCATAGTTCACCTGAATCATACCATCAATCCCTGTCCTCTCTGTTAGCCTCTCATCCACATCTACCAAATCCAAACTGGCCTTATCAATCGCCACAATATCATCTGATGCCAAAATACCAATATCAGGAATTATAGGTTTTTGCTTACCTCGAAAACAATCGCAATTTTCTGTTATATCTAATAAGACATTAACAAAATAAGTTTTCCTTCCTTTCAAAACACCACAAGCATATTCTGCAATTTTCTCTTGTAATTCTTTTGCTGATTCATCGCCCCAAGGAATCTTTATTGCATCATAAGGACACTCTGAAATACATTTTCCGCAACCAATACATTTTAAGCGGTCAATTTTAGCTTTTCCAGTATCTAATGATATAGCACCGGAAGGGCATTCTTCTGCACAAGACCCACAACCAATACACAAATTTTCGTCAACTTCTAAATTAAATGCCTTATGCATTTCTAATTTTCCAGCTTTACTTCCTAGACCCATACCAATATTTTTAACAGCAGCACCATATCCTGTTCCTCCGTGACCTGTAAAATGGGAAATAGCTAAAAGGGCATTGAAATTTTCTATCCCTTTTCCAATCTTTACTTTTTTAAAATGCTTTTTATTAATCTCAATTTCAATGTCTTTATCTCCTTTCTCTCCATCCAAAAAATCAATGGGTGCAAAGGTAAATCCATGTTCTTCTGCAAGCTTTTTATGAGATGATGCAAAAGATCTTTTACCTTTATATAATACACTGCATTCAACTAAACTTGTCTTTTTAACCTTGTCTTTTAAAATATGATAAACTGATTTTACAAAAATTGGACTTAAGTGGGTTGTACTTCCTTCCTCTCCAAAATGAACTTTTATTCCAACTTTATCTTCTTGTTTAAAAAAATCTGAAAAAACCTCTGAAATTCTCTTTCCAGCATCTTCTAAAATCTCATCAGATTTATTTTTAATTTCTAAGAAATATATTTTACTCATATCTTTTTCTTAGAGCCTTGTCCTAGTAGCCCAATACCCTAATCCTTTTTCAAGAAATTAAAAAAACCAGAAATAAATTTTTCTCGCTCCTTCTACTTTTTTGTGCTCCTTTTATTTCAAAAGTCTGTACAATACGCCGAAATCCGCCGCAGCGAACGTAGGCGTATAAGAAAACTAAAGGGGAAGGGATCCACGAAAATTCTTGCTTTGTCACAGGTTTTTTAGGAAATCCTACTTTCTTATAAAAGATTATAACTCATTTTCTATCTATTGATCAAATTTTATTTTTTCTCTTATTTAAGTAATTTTATGCTTTTCATTTTTTCTAAAAAATCAAAAAACTGACCTTTGGTAAGGGCAGTTCTCTAGAAAATACATTTTAACTTATCCACAACCTTCAAAATCTCAAAAGCAATTACTTCATTTTTCTCCTTATAAAAGCAGGGATATCTAAATCATCATCTTTGTCTTTATCTTTCTCACCTTCCTCGCTATCTTCATCGCTTTGCGGTACTGTAAATCTCTCCATTGTTATTTGAGGACCAACTTTGACATCTTTCTTTTCTCCTTCTGCTATCTCTTCTATTGTTTCTTCTTGAGTCATCCTTCTTTCTGTAC
This sequence comes from bacterium (Candidatus Torokbacteria) CG_4_10_14_0_2_um_filter_35_8, assembly GCA_002792135.1. GTDB lineage: Bacteria > Patescibacteriota. Next base: position 10,053 of record PFNU01000067.1, read on the forward strand.
CTTCTTCCAAAGTAAGAGCAGTACTTCTTCTTATCTTAGACTCATCAAATCCTGTTGCAATTACTGTGATTTTAATTTCTTCTCCCATATTCTTATCAATAACAGCGCCAAAAATGATTTTAGCATTAGGGTCAGCAGATTCTGTAATCACTTGCGCAGCTGCATCAATTTCATACATTCCGAGTTCATCTCCACCTGTAATATTAAAAAGGATCCCCTTAGCACCATCAATAGAAAGCTCAAGAAGCGGAGAATCAATTGCTGCTTTTGCAGCTTCTTGTGCTCTATCTTCTCCTGATGCACGTCCTATACCCATTAGTGCTGATCCTGTATCTCGCATTACTGTTCTTACGTCTGCAAAATCTACATTTACCACGCCGTTGATAGTAATAAGATCTGAAATACCTTGAACACCTTGACGCAAGACATCATCTACAACACTAAAAGCATCAAGAAGAGAAGTCTTCTTGTCTATAATCTGAAGAAGACGGTCGTTAGGAATAATAATAAGAGTATCAACTTTCTCAATAAAACTACCCAAAGCAGTCTCTGCAATTTGTTTTCTTTGAATTCCTTCAAAAGTAAAAGGTTTAGTAATTACTCCTACAGTAAGAGCTCCACCTCTTTTTGCAATATCAGCAATTACCGGTGCTCCACCAGATCCTGTACCTCCACCCAAACCACAAGTAATAAAAACCATATCAGCACCTTTTAAAGCTTGTGCTATTTCTTCTTTGTCTTCTTCTGCTGCTTGTCTTCCTATCTCAGGGTTCATTCCTGCGCCTAAACCATGAGTTAGCGTCTTGCCAATGTGGATTTTCTGATTAGCATTACAATAGTGTAAAGACTGGGCATCGGTATTCACTGCAAGAAATTCAATCCCTCTAATGTCCGATTCTACCATTCTATTAACAGCAGCAACTCCCCCACCACCAACACCTACTACTTTGATTTTGGCAAAGGTTTCAATTTTAGGCTTTATTTCCATAATAATAATTAATATAACAAAAAGAGTGTGATAATTTCTTATATTGTTATACACTCCTCTCGTTTAGTCAAGCCCGAAATTCCGCTTAAATTGCACAAAAATAGTGTTCCAAATGGTGAAATCCTAAATCCTAAGCACCAAGCACCAAATTCTTCAGCCACAGCTGATCCGCCTAAGGATGACTAAGTTAAAAAT